>JBKJZS010000517.1:0-5614 GCA_046714915.1 Polaromonas sp.
TGGGCACGAAGCCATCACTTTCATTATGTTTCGCTACTTCCGGGTTGCAGTACTAGTCCGGGACCCAGCCCTGAGTCGAGGCGGAAAACGATGAATTACATCTACCTCTACCTTGTCGTCGTTGCCCTGTGCATCGTGCTGTACCTCTCGCGCCGCCGACGCATTCACGCCGAGCACGTGGAAGAACTGCAGGAAGCCATCGACAGTGGGCTGAACGAACCGCCTTCGTTGCACCCGGTCATCGACCCGGCCCGCTGCATCGCCTCGGGCGCCTGCGTCAAGGCCTGTCCCGAGCAGGCGCTCGGCATCATCAATGGCAAGGCCGTACTCAAGAACGCTGCCGCCTGCATTGGTCATGGGGCCTGCCTGGCGGCCTGTCCGGTTGAGGCCATCAAGCTGGTGTTCGGTACTGAAAAGCGGGGCATTGACATCCCCAACCTAACCCCGGATTTCGAAACCAATGTGCCCGGCATCTTCGTGGCGGGCGAACTGGGTGGCATGGGCTTGATCCGCAAGGCGGCTGAGCAGGGCCGTCAGACCATAGAGTCGATCCGCAAGCGCACGGGCGGGTCGTTCGACCACGACGTCGTGATCGTAGGCTCCGGGCCGGCCGGCCTGTCGGCAGGACTTTCAGCCCTGCAGCATAAACTTCGCTACAAACTGATTGAGCAGGAAGACTCGCTCGGAGGCTCTGTATATCACTACCCGCGCCACAAGATCGCAATGACGTCGCCGATCAAACTGGCACTGGTGGGCAAGGTGAAATTCGGCGAGGTGCAGAAGGAGAAGTTGCTTGCCTTCTGGCTCGGCGTGGTGAAGAAGACCGGGCTACAGATCGCCTTTCGTGAATGCCTGGAGGGCATTGACCGGCAACCAGAAGGTTTTCTCGTGCACACCAGTGCGGGGCACTACTCGACCCGCAGCGTCCTGCTGGCAATGGGACGCCGCGGCACGCCGCGCAAGCTGGACGTCCCCGGCGAGGAGTCGGCCAAGGTAACTTACCGCCTGATCGACGCGGCGCAATACGAGCGGCAATCGGTGCTGGTGGTGGGTGGTGGTGACAGTGCACTGGAGGCGGCCATTACCTTGTCGGAACAGGCTGGCACCGAGGTACAGCTGTCCTATCGCAGTGCCGCGTTCTCACGGGTCAAGCAGAAGAACCGCATGTTGCTGGAACAGCAGCAAAAAGCCGGACGGGTGCGGGTTCTGCTGAATTCTTCGGTCAAGCGCATTTCCGACCGTGAGGTGGAAATCGAGCAAGACGGCCAGATTCACCTCTTCCGCAACGACGCGGTGATTGTCTGTGCGGGCGGGCTGCTGCCCACACCGCTGCTGCAAAAGTTCGGCATCGAGTTTGACACCAAGTTCGGTACCGCCTGAGCAAGTCGTCGCCGAGCCCCGCGAAAGAGCCATTCTGAAGTACGGTCAGAAACAGGGCCGATGGGCTTATCCATCTTTACATTGAATCGTGCCCCCCTCAATGGCCGCTGTCGTGCTGGCTGTCATGCACGTCCGGATGGCTCATACACAACGCCATCTGCCGCAAAAGAAGTGTCTGGACCATTGACAACACCTTTCGTGAAAATTACATTGAAGTCTCTGCATTGGAGGTTTTATGTCAAACCCTTTCAGACATTATCCAAGTCACCACATCACGGTCGCGAAGTTGCAGCGCGTCAAAAATTGGCATGCAACCCAGCGCGGGGCTCGTCCGGTGGAATGCCAGATATGGGAAGCCGTGCTGACCCTGTGGATGATGGGATGGATGGGTTGGCTGCCCGCTTACACCTTCGAAGCGCCCTGGGCGTATCCCCTGTGCCTTCTGGGTGTGCTCGCTCCCCGGCTGTATGTGCGTCTGCGTGCGCGCGCCCACGAGATGCAGCGTCTCAGGTGTGACTGGCTGGATCTGTTGGCCTGACGTACAGTCCGGGTATGAAGCCACTCACCTGCTTTTCACTCACCACCACCGACCACCTCGCCCACCTGGTGCTCAATCGCGCCGCCGCGATGAACACCATGCACCCGACATTCTGGCGCGAGCTGGATGAGGTGTTGACGCACATTAACAAGGCGGGTGAAGCCCGGGTACTGGTGATTTCCAGCACCGGCAAGCACTTCAGTGCCGGCATGGCACTCGAAACCTTTGGGAGCGCCATAACCATGGACGACCAGAGCGCCGAAGGCCGCGCGGCGATCTTCGACCTGCTCAGCGACATGCAGGCCACCTTCACCAAGCTGGAGACGCTGCGCATCCCGGTGATTGCCGCGATTCAGGGCGGTTGCGTTGGTGGCGCGGTTGACATGGTGACCGCCTGCTGCTTGCGCTACGCCACCGCCGACGCATTTTTCTGCATTCAGGAAATCAACATCGGCATGGTGGCTGATGTGGGCACCTTGCAGCGCCTGCCCAAGCTGGTGCCGCTGGCGGTGGTCAAAGAAATGGCTTACACCGGGCGTCGCCTCAGCGCGGCCAAGGCACTGGCTTATGGCCTGGTCAATGAGGTGTTTGAGTCGCCGGAGAAGATGTTGGCCGCCGCGCTGCAATGTGCCAAAGAAATTGCGGCCAAAGCGCCGGTGGCCATCTGGGGCACCAAGCAGGCGATTCACTACGCACGCGACCATTCCGTAGACGATGCCTTAAAACAGATGGCGTTGTTGCAGGCTTCCATCTGGAGCAATGCCCATGTGCACGAGGCCATAACGGCCGCCAAAGAAAAACGATCCGGGCACTTCGCGGCGCTCTCCCAGCTCAATTTTTTCAAGGAAAAAGGTCTTTAGACCAAACAAACAATGCGCTATCAGCTATTATTTCAATAGCATGCATTGATACGCGGTGCTAATATTCGGTGCAAAAATCATGGGCACCACGATCCACGAGGCCGACTGGGTTGCCACCACTACCGGGCTGCGCCTAGAAGCGAGCCTCTCGGCAATCAGCTCACCCGTTGCCAGAACCACCCTGCGGCCAGCAACACCAGCAGCACCGAGGCACCGCGTACCACCACGCGGGGATACCAGGATCTGGCCACCAGGGGCTGCGAGAGCAGCACCCAGCCGCTGACGGCAATCACTTGCCCCGCTTCAACACCTACATTAAATCCGGCCAGGGCCCATGGCAGCAAGCCACTAGGCGCGGCTGCCTCTTGCAGCAATCCAGCAAACCCGAAGCCATGCACCAGGCCAAACAACAAGGCCAGGACATCGGTGCGCAGCCATGCCACAGGGCGCAGATTCAACAGCGCGGTGACAGCGATCGACAACGCGATAACCGGCTCCACCCACTCCGGCGAGGCCTGCGTCCATCCAAACGTAGCCAGCATCAGCGTGATGGAGTGGCCGATCGTGAACGCGGTCACCGTGCGCAACAACGCCCACCAGCTGCCACCCCTATGGCCAGGGGCGGCTGGAACAGGCATCGCGGCGCGCGAGAGCTTGCCGAAGAGGCCAAGGCGCAGTGGCAGAACCAGCGCGAGCAAGAACGCAAGATGGTCATAGCCCTCAAGCAAATGTTGCACACCCAGCCCAAAGTAGTCCCCCAGCACGGGCCACCGGCTGGAAGGCTGTGTGGCCGTTGGCCCCGCTACGCTGCCCGCCCCGGTGGTTGCACCCGCGCTCAATACCAGGCTGGATTGCTGTTGCGGTGAGGCGGTCGTCAGCAGCTCCCTGCCGCCGATACGGCCAGCCACCAGCAAGCGATGGTTGGCATCCTGGTCCTTGAACAGGGTGTATCTGAAATTCAGCGCTTGCCCAGCCGGGCAGCGGGCCGTCGCTACCAGGCGAAGATAGGCGCCGTCACTGCGGCGATCAATGCCGCCGGGCTGCCAGTCCAATCGGCACACTGGCGCCTCAGCCCCACTGGCTATCTGCGGCCCCGCTAGAGGCCCGGTATTTGCCGACTCGTTCAGCAGCGCTTGCACCTGCGGCATGGCGGCCTTGACTTCGCCCCATGTCACCCTCGCGTCGGCATTTGCATCAATCGGAACCAGCAGGTCGAGGTCCTTGATCGCCGCCGCCAACACAAACCGGAAATCGCGGTGCGTCGGGGCGCTCGCCCCCTCGGCAGCCACGCCCTCGTTGACCTCTTGCACATCCAGATAAGCGTCACTGCCCTTGTGCGCCCACACCGACTGGGCGCCCAACAGCACGATACAGCCACAACACAACGCAGCTCGCGATCCGCGCTTCATTTAGCCACCGGGGCGTTCGGCAGGCGGGCCCCTGGCCGGACTGCCGTCAGGCGCACATCGTGCAATCCGGCTTCACGGATGGCCGCTGCAAATTCGGCTGACGCCGTCGCATCTTTGGCAAGCTGCGCGCTTTGCACCGCCACCCACCAGTCCAGCGGCTCGCGTTGCAGCAAAAGGTTGCGGCGCGCCAGTTCAAGCGCGCGCGAAGCATCATCGTCAAGCCACAGGGCCGTCAAAGCCAGTTCGCGGCCGTGCAGCGCTGCATCGTCACCTCGACGCTGGAGTTCCGCCTCGCGCTCGCGTAACTGCCCCCGTGCGCCGGTCCAGCGCGCGTCACCCAGCCTGCGCCAGGCAGCAGCACGACGCAGCAGCACGGCATCGCTTTCGGGCAGCGCCGCCAAGGCCTGCAGCGCCTGCGACGTCTTGCCGGTGCGCAGCAGCAAGTCGCTGTAGGCGATGGCGGTGTAAAGGTCAGGATCCAGCGCGAGACTGCTGGTGTAGGCCTGCGCCGCAGCACTGTCACGCCCCCAGCGCTCCAGGCTCTCAGCCAGCAAGGACAACAACCAGCTGCGCTGGCTGCGATCCGGCGAACTGTCAAGCAGCGCCTGCAGGCCCTGCGCTGCGGCTTGATGCTGCCCCTGCAATGATTGCGTCTCCAGCCGGCAAGCGGCTGCATAAAGCGCCTGCCCGGTGCGCGCCACACCCTCACAGGACTGCAATGCCGCGGCGTAACGGGCTGACAACCGCTCCAGCGCCGCCAGATTGAGCCAGCCCTGGGCATTACCGGGTGCTCGCGCCAACGCGGCACTGAGTACTTTGCGCGACGCATCAAATTCATGCCGGCCCTGCTGCACCGTGGCCTGCAAGATGGCTAACTCCACCGGCGCGTCGGGCTGGCCCCACCAGGGTGCCAACACGGCCTGGGCCCGTCCCCAGTAGCGCGTGTCGCCGGTCTGGCGTGCTACGGCGATAGCTTGCCGGGACTGTGCTGCGGCGGCTGCGGGGTCCCCACGCCCGGCGGCCGAGGCCGCAGGGGCTGGGCGACTGCGCGTGATCGCCGGTAGCACCTCAATGACTTCGTCATCCCGCAACGGCTGAAGCGCGGTCACCGCCAAAGCGCTCAGCGGGGCACTGACTAAGGCTAGCCATAGCGCTACCCAACTGAAGAATGCTGGCATCTTTTGTCTTTCAGTTTTTACGTACCCGAACGCCCTTGCCGCCAAACAGAAAGCCTGGCAGCCCGCTTGTTGCAGCCTGCCAGGCCGGTGAGCCCATCCGTTAATCCAGTGGCGTCGGCTCAGCGGTGTCATCGATCGCCAGCGTGATCGGATTGATGTCAATCGGGTCGCTGTTTTCGCCATTGTTGGCGATCAGGTTTTTGATGAAGGCTATCGTCTTCATCACGCTTTGGCCCGTCTCCGTGGCCG
>JBKJZS010000518.1:0-3746 GCA_046714915.1 Polaromonas sp.
GCTTGTCCTCGATGTTGTCGTATCGCACGATCTTCGTGTTCGTAGCCAGGTAAAGGCTGCCGTTGTGGAACTCGATGCCGGTGGCCATCGGCATCTTGTCGATGATGACCTTGGCCTCGCGTTTGCCCTGCTCGGGGATGGCGTAAACCTTGTTGGCAACAAAAAGCGAGCTGACAAAAATGTTGCCCTTCGCGCCCTGGCGCAAACCGCGTGCGTCGAGCACGCCCGATGCCCAGGTCTCGACCTTGAAGCCGGGCGGCAGCTTGAACTTGGCCGTCGGCAGCTTGTCGGCTGCGGTTGGAATCGGGAATGCCGCCACAGGCGCCATCTTCATGGCCGAGTCGGTTTTCGGACGGCCCTTGGCCCACCCCGGTTCGTCGGCCGGTGGAGGCGTTTGCTGTGCCAGCGCGGAGAAGCCGACGCAGCAAAGCGTGGCAACCGCAATGAGCGAGCGAATCTGTTTCATGACTTGAGTCTCCTTTATGGTTTTGGTGACGGCTATTGTGAAGGAACCACGCGCATCAAGCAACCCCCCAGTCTTGTCACGAGGTGTGAGCTTGGAGGAGGTCTGGGCGAGGTGGTTTGGCGGCTGAGGGGCAGCGGGGAATGTATTACTTTACGAACTTGTTTGAGAATTGACGCTGGTGTAGGGTGCGCTAAGTGCAATGTGCGCTGCTACCGCACGGCGGGCTGTGCGACACGACCTACTTTTACCGGGTTTTGGGTTAGCTGAACCTCGCCACTGGTCCGGGGTTCATGGATTACGGGACGGGCCCGCAATGACAGCTGATCGCTATAAAAACAGGAGCTGGTGGATACCGCGCTTAAAGGGCTAGAGGCCGATTTTTCCAATAAAACCGGGAAAAGGTCGCGCAGCGACCAGATCAGAGCACTTCTTTAATCAGGTAAACCGCATTGTCTTTCAGCTTGTGCCACAGCCCGCGCCTGGTCCACGCCTCAAGCTCGATTTCCTTGCAGTGCGGTGCGTACTTTTCAAAGACGGCATCCAGCCGCTGCGTGATGGCGGCGTCGTTGATCCCGAGCGTGATTTCGTCATTGGTGTCAAAAGACCGGTCGTCAAAGTTGCTCGAGCCGATGGCGCTCCACACGCCGTCGACAGTCATCACTTTCTGGTGCAGCAGCGTGTGCGGGTACTCGAACAGGCGCACGCCGCAGCGCAAAAGCTTTTCAAAGTTGCGGTGCCCGGCGTGCTGCACCATCGGGTTGTCGGAGCCACCGGTTGAGGGCATCAACACACGCACGTCGACGCCGCGCTTCACGGCCTCGCCAAACGCGTCAATCGCTTCGGGCTTCGGGATGAAGTAGGGGTTCTGGATCCAGATTCGCTTGCGGGCAAGGCAGATGGCGGTGTGGTGAAGAATCTTCACGGCAGGGGCAGAGCCTTCCGGCTTGACGTAGGCCGCATGAATCATCACATCGCCTGCCGGGGCCAAGGGCGGAAACACATCGTCGCCAACGAATAACTCGCCGGTTTGCCCGCCCCAGTTTTCGCTGAAAGCGGCCTGCACGCTGTGCACGATGGGCCCGCGCAGCCGCACGCTGAGGTCGGCGTAATGATCCTTGTCCTCGGCGTCGCCCAGCCAGGCGTCCACGATGCAATGGCCGCCGACGAAGGCTTCGCGGCCGTCGATGACAACCAGCTTGCGGTGGTCGCGATCATTCAGCACGCCAATATTGCGAAACCGTTTTTCATGGAAAAGCGCGACCTTGCAACCCGCTTCTTCCATCTGGCGCCAGGCCGCTTTTCCCACTTTCTTTGAACCCGTCGCATCCAGAAGAACGCGCACCTTCAAGCCTGCGCGGGCCCGCTCGGCCAGCGCGTCGGCCACGCGCTGGCCCAGTACCCCTTCCTTCCACAAAAAGGTTTCGAAGTGCACTGACTTTTCCGCGGCGCCGATTCGCTCCAGCAGCACATCAAAAAAAGCGCCGTTTTCCAGCACTTCGACAGAGTTGCCGGCGACGGCTGTACTCAGTGTCAAGCCGGCCAGGGAAGGTATGAGCTCGTCGATGGACGAACCACATTCGATGCGCAGTTTTGGACTGCGGTGCCTCTTGATCGACCAGATCACGATCACCATCAGCGCAAGGACGCCAAAAAACACCACTGCTGGAATGAGTGAAAGTCCGCTCAGGAAAAAATCGGTCATTGCAGGGGCGCTCCAGATGAGGAAATAGCATCGTCGGCGTGCACATGCAGGCCTGCTTGCACCCTAACGCCTGCGCGGCGGAATGTCTGTAGGCCATTGCCGGCGATAAAGCCCGTGCCGAGATTTGCCATTCATTTATGGCGCGGATTTTTCTGTATGCGCCTCCTGCGCAGCATTCAAGTGTTGCCGCCGGCGGTTTTGATGGACTCGAGTTCTCCAGACTTGGGACTTACCCACAGCGCCAATCCTGAATAGCGCGCTATGCTTTTGTAATTACTGCATTTGCCTGCTTCCTGGAAATGACATGCCCATTGACCGCTTGGACTCAGCCCACAGCATTCGCGTTTTACCGACTTTGACTGACCCACAAGTGCAGGCGCTTGCCGAACTGCTGATCGATTGTGTGGACGGCGGCGCATCGGTGAGTTTTATGTACCCCTTGTCCTTGCCCAAGGCGCTGGCATTTTGGCGCGAGGTGGCTGATGGAGTGGCCCGGGGCGAAAGGGCTCTTTTCGTGGCCGAAGACGCCGAGGGGATCGTGGGGACCGTGCAGCTGGTGCTGGGACAACCCGACAACCAGCCGCACCGCGCAGACGTGTCGAAGATGCTGGTGCACCGTCGGGCGCGGCGCCGGGGTTTGGGTGAGGCATTGATGCAAGCGGCTGAGCAAACTGCACGCCAGTCCGGCAAGACCCTGCTGGTGCTTGACACCGCCAGCGGAGACGCCGAGCGGCTCTATGCCCGGCTTGGCTGGCAGCGTTGCGGCGTGATTCCGGGCTATGCGCTGCTTCCGCGCGGCGGGCTGTGCGACACCACTTACTTCTACCGGGTGTTGAGCAGTTGAGGATCTGGCAGACTGGCTGGTGAAAAGACGATGGTCGAAACCTGGAACTCCATCCTTACCAGTGACGTGCACTGAACCGCGAGCGAACGGCTTCCTGCCCTGGGTGACTCGGCGGGCTTGTCAAAACCAACATGCCCCATGTCAGGGTTGGCCCCACGCTTCCAGACCGCTTATGCTGCACGACTCACAGCAAAGGCGTAAGCTGGCGGTTGCCATGCCTCATCGCACCACTGCGCAGACTTTCCAGCTGGTTTCCCAACCGCGTCGACGTCTTGGCCTGGCCGTGGCGTTGACCGGGTTTTTGCTTCTGGCTTGTGAAAATTCGCCCAGCGACTCTGTTGTTGCTGACGTGCAGCAGCGGCTGGTGGGCACCTGGCTTCGGCAGTAATTAATTCCACCTTCGTTATAGGCCGAGGGCGGCGCTGCGCAGGCTTTAAATTAGGGCAACTATCTTTATGGGAGCATTCAATGGCAAACGATTTCCTGGGACAGATATTGGGTAGTGTTTTGGGTAATGCGCGCAGGGGTCAGCAAAACCCCATGGGTGGCGAATCGGGTGGCCTCGGGGACCTACTTGGCGGCATGATGGGTCAGGGTGGAGGATTTTCGGGTGGGCTTGGCGGAATGGGCGGGTTTGGTGGCTCGGGTGGCCGGGGTTCTGCTCTGGGCGGGAAGGGGGGAGCGCTGATAGCTATGCTGCTTCCACTTGCCATGCAATGGGTGCAGCGCAACGG
>JBKJZS010000519.1:0-4165 GCA_046714915.1 Polaromonas sp.
GTTCATGTGGATCGGCTGCAGCGACAGCCGCGTGCCGGCCAACCAGATCACCGGCCTGGAGCCGGGCGAGATCTTCGTTCACCGCAACGTGGCCAACGTGGTTGTGCACTCCGACCTGAACGCACTGTCGGCGATCCAGTTTGCGGTGGAAATGCTCAAGGTCGAGCACATCATGGTGGTGGGGCACTACGGTTGCAGCGGCGTACAAGCGGCTCTGGCTGGCGCGCGCATTGGTCTGGTGGACAACTGGATACGCCATATTCAGGACGTGCGCGACAGACACCGTGGGCCCCTGGAGAACCTGCCCGAGGCCCATCGTGCCGACGCACTGTGCGACCTCAATGTGATCGAGCAGGTGGTCAACGTCTGTGTCAGCACCGTCATGGTCGATGCCTGGGCCAAGGGCCAGAAAGTCACCATTCATGGCTGGGCGTTCGGCGTCGACGATGGCCTGCTGCAAGATCTGGAAATGAACATCTCCGACCCCGCGGAGCTCGACGCCTTTTACCGCGTTGCAGTGGACCGTGTCTGGAATACGAGACGCTAGCCATGTTCCCTCAGCGCCTGGACTCACCCCTTGCCTATGAAATCGCCAAAGCGATGATGGATGGCTTTAACCGCCACTACCAGCTGTTTCGCAGTGAATCAGCGCGTGCCAAACACCGCTTTGAAACGGCAGACTGGCACGGTCAGCAACGGGCGCAGCGCGAACGCATCGAGTTTTATGACTTAAGGGTACGCGAGGCATCAACCCGGCTGGAGCGGGAGTTCAAGGCCGGGGAACAGCCGATGGAGGTGTGGCACCAGATCAAACTGCATTACATCGGTTTGCTGGTCAACCACAACCAGCCCGAGCTGGCCGAGACTTTTTTCAATTCAGTCACCACCAAAATCCTGCACCGCAGCTATTTTCAGAACGATTTCATTTTTGTACGGCCGGCCGTCAGCACCGAGTACATCGAGAACGACGAGCCTGCCGCGCAACCCACTTACCGGGCCTATTACCCCCAGCGCGAGACCTTGCACCAGCACCTGGTCCGGATGGTGACTGACTTCGACCTGCGCTTGGGGTTTGAGGACCTGGCGCGGGACGCGGCCTACGTGGTGGAGGAGATGAACACCCGCCTGGGCGATGTCAAATTGCGCGCCAACTTCCAGATCCAGGTTCTCTCCAGCCTGTTTTTCCGCAACAAGGGCGCTTACATTGTCGGCAAGCTGATCAACGGCTTCAACGAGGTGCCGTTCGCGTTGCCCCTGCTGCACGGCCAGCCGCCACCGGGCTACCCGAAGGCCACTGAGCGTTTCCTGGGCCCCGGTGCCGAAGGCATTCCGGGGCAGTCGGCCTCCGGCAAACTGGTCATTGATGCGATGCTGATCGGCGAAGACGACCTTCTGATCCTGTTCAGTTTTGCGCGCGCCTATTTCATGGTGGAAATGGGAATTCCCTCGGCCTACGTGCAGTTTTTGCGCAGCATGATGCCGCGCATGCCGCGCGCCGAAATCTACAACGCGCTGGGTCTGGCCAAGCAGGGCAAGACCCTGTTTTACCGTGATTTCCTGTACCACCTGCGCCACTCGACCGACAAGTTCCGCATTGCCCCCGGCATCAAAGGCATGGTCATGCTGGTGTTTGACCTGCCCTCGTTTCCTTATGTCTTCAAGGTCATCAAGGACTACTACCCGCCGCAAAAAGACACCACGCGCGAGCAGATCAAGGGCAAATACCTGCTGGTCAAGCAACACGACCGCGTCGGCCGCATGGCCGACCCCCAGGAGTACAGCGAGGTAGCCTTTCCGCGCGCGCGTTTTGAAGACGAGCTGATTGCGGAAATTAAAAAATTCGCGCCCAGCCAGCTGGAGATCAGCGACCGCGATGAGGACGGCAATACGGAGGTGATCATCAAACATGTCTATATCGAGCGGCGCATGATCCCGCTCAATATTTACCTGAAGGAGGCCTTCGACACCGGCGTACAGGTGCCGGAGGCGCTGGGGCAGATCGAACGCGCCGTGGTCGAGTATGGCAACGCGATCAAGGACCTGGTGGCGGCCAATATATTTCCCGGCGACATGTTGTGGAAAAACTTTGGCATCACGCGCCATGGCAAGGTGGTGTTCTACGATTACGACGAGATCGAATACATCACCGAATGCAACTTCCGTCGTGTGCCGACGCCGCGCAACGAAGAAGAAGAAATGAGCGCGGAGGTCTGGTACACGGTCGGTCCGAAGGATGTTTTCCCGGAAACGTTCGGCCCCTTTTTGCTGGGCAATGACACGGTGCGCGCGGTCTTCATGAAACACCATGGCGACCTGCTGGAAGCAGCGTTCTGGCAAAGCCACAAAGAGCGTATTGCGGCCGGCTATGTCCATGATGTGTTTCCTTACGAGCGGGAACGGCGCTTTGTAAGCAAATACGCGATTCAGAAAGCTTGAAGGCCTGCCATGAGAGATGCCTGGGAATATGCCAGCTTTGTCGTGACCGCCCTGGCTTTGCCGTTTGCGATTATTTTCTTTGCGCTGGAGCAGCGCAAAGAGCGCGACAACGAAGACGAAGAGGCCTACCAGTTGCTGTCTGACGCCTACAACGACTTCCTGAAAATCGTGCTGGCCAACCCCGACCTGCACCTGCGCACCAACGAAGCGGTGGACAACCCGACTCCGGAGCAGAACGAACGGATCATGATTATTTACGAGATGCTGATCTCGCTCTTTGAGCGCGCCTACATCGTGGCCTGGCGCGAACGCATGAGCGAAGTCGAGGCGCGGCGCTGGAACAGCTGGGACGACTACATCCGCAGCTGGTGCCAGCGCGAGAATTTTTTCAATGCCTTGCCGCTGCTGCTGCGCGGTGAAGAAACGGCCTTTCAGAAATACATCCTGCGTGTCGCCCAGCAAGAGCGCAGCGCGCTGATTCAAGTTACTTAACCGTGTGGGACAAGGTGCAGTGGCCACGGGGGCCCTGCGCCGTCCCCATCAACCAGGAGAAAACCATGTCAGATTCCATCGTTATCCTCGGCGCCGCGCGCACCCCCATGGGCAGCTTCCAGGGCGACTTCAGCGCCCTCGCGGCCCACGATCTGGGCGGCGCTGCCATCAAGGCCGCCATCGAGCGTTCGGGCATTGCGCCTGAAAAAGTCGACGAAGTGCTGTTTGGCAACTGCCTGATGGCCGGCCAGGGCCAGGCGCCCGCGCGGCAAGCCGGTTTCAAGGGCGGCCTGCCGGCCAGCACCGGCGCAGTCACCTTGTCCAAAATGTGCGGCTCCGGCATGGAAGCCACAATGCTGGCGCACGACCAGCTGCTGGTTGGCAGCCGCGACGTGATGGTGGCCGGTGGCATGGAAAGCATGACCAATGCGCCACACCTGTTGCTCAAGGGCCGCAGCGGTGTCCGCATCGGCCACGACCGCATTTATGACCACATGATGCTGGACGGCCTGGAAGACGCTTACGAGCCTGGCCGTGCCATGGGCACCTTCGGCGAGCAGTGCGCCGACAAGTACCAGTTCACCCGCGAGGCGCAGGACGCTTTTGCGGTGGCCAGCGTGCAGCGCGCCAAAGCGGCGACGGAATCCGGCGCCTTCAAGGCCGAGATCACGCCCATCACCGTCAAAGGCCGCGCCGGCGACAGCGTGATTTCCATCGACGAAGGCCCGGGCAAGGTCAAGCTCGACAAAATTGCGACGCTGCGGCCCGCCTTCAAGAAAGACGGCACCATCACCGCCGCGTCCAGCTCCTCGATCAACGACGGCGCCGCTGCGCTGGTGCTGACCCGCGAATCCACGGCCAAGGAGCTGGGCGCCAAGCCCCTCGCCCGCATCGTCGGCCATGCCACCTTTGCCCAGGAGCCAGAGTGGTTCACCACCGCGCCGGTCGGCGCGGTGAACAAGCTGCTCAAGAAGATCGGCTGGAGCGTGAAAGACGTGGACCTGTGGGAAGTCAACGAAGCCTTTGCCGTGGTGCCCATGGCCGCCATGAAAGAGCTCGGCATCAGCCACGACATCGTCAACGTCAACGGCGGCGCCTGCGCACTGGGTCACCCGATTGGCGCCAGCGGCGCGCGCATCATCGTCACCCTGATCCATGCGCTGCAGGCACACGGCAAGAAAAAAGGCATCGCCACGCTGTGCATAGGCGGCGGCGAAGGCACGGCGCTGGCCATCGA
>JBKJZS010000520.1:0-1289 GCA_046714915.1 Polaromonas sp.
GCTGAAGTCTTGCGGTCGGCATTGCGTCATCAAAATGACCAGTTGATCCCGCTGCGCGATGCCGACCCCCAAAAACTAAGCGCTGAAGAACGGGAAAGCCTGGACTGGGCCATTCGTTATGTTGCAGACATGAGTTTTGAACAGGTCAAGACGGTTTCGCACGATTCGGCCTATGAGCGGACGCCGCGCAACATGCCTATTCAGCTGGAGCACATGGTTGAGATGCTTCCAGAGGCTGCTCAGCGGAAATTTTTTCCAAGGCCGTAGCCGCAGGAGCCGAGCGATATGCCCACCCGTGTTGAGCAACTCATGCGTTGGCTTTCCGAGCCTGAGGGGGGACGGCTTGAGTTCAAGGAAGCGAAGAACAACTACCACTTCGATAAGCTGGTTCAGTATTGTGTGGCACTGGCCAATGAGGGCGGTGGCAAGATCATCCTGGGTGTGACGGACCGCCGGCCACGTCAGATCGTGGGTACTGCCGCCTTTGAAGAGCCGGGTCGCACCGAGGCTGGCCTGCATAGCCGCTTGTCGCACCGCATTCCTGTGGAAGAACTGCAATTGCCCGAGGGACGCGTGTTGGTCGTGCATGTGCCGGGCCGCCTGCCAGGAACCGCCTGGCAGATTGACGGGCGTTACCTCAAGCGGGCTGGCGATGACCTGACTGCGCTGTGTGACGTGGAACTCAAAGCGATTTTTGCCGAGACAGGCCCGGATTTTTCCGCCGAGCTGTGCGCGGGCGCCGGGCTGCAGGATTTGGCGCCAGCGGCCATTGCGCTGTTTCGTGAGCGCTGGGCCAGAAAGTCGCGCGACGAGCGCAAATTGCTTTGGTCCGATGCCGAGACCTTGACCAATGCCGAGCTGATGCTGGACGGGCAGATGACCTTCGCGGCATTGATCCTGTTCGGCACGCGGGCCGCCTTGGGGCGCTGGCTGGCACAGGCAGAACTGGTGTTTGAATACAGGCCGTCGGACGCCTCCGGGCCGGCTGCGGACCGCGAAGAGTATCGCGAAGGCTTCTTTGTCTGGCAGGACGCGCTGTGGAGCAAGATCAACCTGCGTAACGAAAAGCAGAGTTACCAGGACGGTCTGTTTCGCATGGACTTGCTCACGTTTGACGAGGTTCCGGTGCGTGAGGCGCTGCTCAATGCGGTGGCGCATCGTGACTACCGGCTGGGCAGTTCGGTGTTTGTGCGCCAGTACCCGCAGCGGCTGGAAGTGGTGAGTCCCGGCGGTTTCCCACCGGGCATCACACTCGCCAATATCCTGGACCAGCAAAACCCGCGCAACCG
>JBKJZS010000521.1:0-2959 GCA_046714915.1 Polaromonas sp.
GACGCCTCCATTCGCGAATTTCCCCAGCCCGTGACGGTGGCCGAGGTGGCTGCGTCCATTGGCGCGGGTCTGGCCAAGGCCGCGCTGGGTGGAAAAATCAATAACAAGGTAGTGGACACCAGTTACCTCATCACGGCCGACAGCCCGCTGGCCATCATCACCGCCAAAGACCCCGAAGGCCTGGACGTGATCCGCCACTCGACCGCCCACCTGTTGGCCTACGCGGTCAAGGAGCTGTTTCCGGATGCCCAGGTCACGATTGGCCCGGTGATCGAGAACGGCTTTTTCTATGACTTCTCGTACAAGCGGCCCTTCACGCCGGAAGACCTGGTGGCCATTGAGAAAAAGATGACCGAACTGGCGGCCAAAGACGAGCCCGTGACGCGACGGGTGTTGCCGCGCGACGAGGCCGTGGCCCACTTCAAGGAACAGGGCGAGCATTACAAGGCTGAAATCATTGCCAGCATTCCGGCCAATGAAGACGTGTCGCTGTACCGCGAGGGCAAGTTCGAGGACCTGTGCCGCGGCCCGCACGTGCCCAGCACCGGCAAGCTGAAGTTTTTCAAGCTGATGAAGCTGGCCGGCGCCTACTGGCGGGGTGATCACAACAATGAGATGTTGCAGCGCATCTACGGCACGGCCTGGGCCACGAAAGACGAACTTCAGCAGTACCTGACCCTGCTGGAGGAGGCGGAAAAACGCGACCACCGCAAACTGGGTCGGGAGCTCGACCTGTTTCATATCGACGAGCACGCGCCCGGTCTGGTGTTTTGGCATCCCAAGGGGTGGACGGTATGGCAGGGCGTCGAGCAATACATGCGCAAGGTCTACCAGGACAATGGCTACCAGGAAGTCAAGGGCCCGCAGGTCATTGACAAGACGCTGTGGGAAAAAACCGGCCACTGGGACAAGTACCGCGAGAACATGTTCACGACCGAATCGGAAAAACGCGAGTACGCGCTCAAGCCGATGAACTGCCCTGGCCACATCCTGATCTTCAAACAAGGCATCAAAAGTTACCGCGACCTGCCGCTGCGTTATGGCGAGTTCGGCCAGTGTCCCCGCAACGAGCCCTCGGGTGGGCTGCACGGCATCATGCGCGTGCGCGGCTTCACGCAGGACGACGGCCACATTTTTTGCACCGAGGAGCAGATCCTCAAGGAATGCGTTGATTACACGACCTTGCTGCAAAAGGTCTACACCGACTTCGGCTTTAAAAACATCATCTACAAAGTCGCCAACCGTCCGGAGAAACGCATCGGCTCCGATGAAAGCTGGGACAAGGCCGAGCACGCGCTGATGGAAAGCCTGCGTGCTTCTGGCTGCGAATTCGAAATTTCACCCGGCGATGGCGCGTTTTACGGCCCGAAGATCGAATACACGCTGAAAGACGCGATCGGCCGGCAATGGCAGTGCGGCACCATGCAGGTCGATTTTTCGATGCCGGAGCGGCTGGATGCGGAGTATGTCGGCGAGGACGGTGCCCGGCATCGCCCGGTAATGCTGCACCGTGCCATCGTCGGCAGCCTGGAGCGTTTTATCGGCATCCTGCTCGAAGAACATGCCGGAGCCCTGCCTACGTGGCTGGCGCCAGTGCAGGTTTCGGTGCTCAATATCACCGATGCCCAGGCCGATTACTGTCGCGAAATAGCGAAAGCGCTTCAGAATCAAGGGCTTAGGGTCAACCTGGACCTGCGCAACGAGAAAATTACGTATAAAATACGGGAGCACTCAATGCAGAAGCTGCCTTATATTCTTGTCGTGGGCGACAAGGAAAAGGAAGCTGGCGCGGTTGCAGTGCGCGCCCGGGGTAACAAAGACCTTGGCGTCATGTCACTCGAAGCATTTGCCCAAACGATTGCTTCAGACATTACCCAAAAAGCCTGATTTTTGACTTGTTTGTTAATGATTTTGGCAATTCGTCCTTGCGGGACGGGCGCGAGCAGCTATAGCTTTTATAGCAAACGTTAAAGGATTAGAACCATCGCTACTGAATTTCGTGACCGCCGTCACCGTGAAGAACGCAAGCATCGCTTGAACCGTGAAATCATGGCCCCCGAGGTACGCCTCACTGGCCCGGACAACGAGCCCTTGGGCGTTGTCAGTATCATGGAGGCGCTGCGATTGGCCGGCGAGGCCGACGTAGACCTCGTCGAAATCTCCCCAACGGCGGTACCGCCGGTGTGTCGATTGATGGACTACGGCAAATTCAAGTACGCGGAGCAGAAGAAGGCCGCGGACGCGAAATCCAAGCAAAAAGTGATCGAGGTCAAGGAAATCAAGTTCCGGCCCGGCACCGATGATGGTGACTACAACATCAAATTGCGTAATATCAAGCGCTTTTTGGATGAAGGCGACAAGTGCAAGATTACCCTGCGCTTTCGCGGTCGCGAGATTACGCACCAAGAGCTGGGCTTGGCCCTGCTGGCGCGCATCCGGGATGAGTTGGCCGATTTGATTTTAGTGGAGCAGTTTCCCAAGCTCGAAGGCCGGCAGATGGTCATGATGATCGCGCCGGGCAAGAAAAAGGTGGCTGCAAAGCCTGCAGCGGCGCCCGCGGAAGCGGTGCCGTCCGCACCGACCAACGCCTGAAGGCGGCTGTCGCGAATTAGAAGTTCTGCCTGCGGGTCTGGTCACCGGCAGGTTTTTCAGGGGAATGCGTAAAAGTATTTCCTGGGACGGCGGAGAAATTCTGCTTCCCGAAGGCGGTGATGTAAAAGTTGCCGCTTCAGGTGGAACGTTGAAAAACGGTTCACTTGGACAAGTGGCAAGACTAAAAACTCGCTGCTTACAAGTGGCTCGGGGCCATCAAGTCTGCGGAAGGTTCGCAGCGCCTCACGAGCACAAATGAAAAGGAGCATTAAATGCCCAAAATGAAGACCAAGAGCGGCGCTAAAAAGCGTTTCCGCGTTCGTCCTGGTGGCACCGTCAAGCGCGGTCAAGCCTTCAAGCGTCACAT
>JBKJZS010000522.1:0-3094 GCA_046714915.1 Polaromonas sp.
CGACCTCGACTCGAAGGACCGCGACATTGCCATGGTGTTCCAGAGTTATGCGCTGTACCCGCACATGACGGTGCGCGACAACATGGCGTTCAGCCTCAAGCTGCGCAAGGCCGATGCACAGATGACCGACAAGCGCGTGGGCGACGCGGCGCGCATTCTGAATCTGGACCTGCTGCTTGAGCGTTATCCGCGCGAACTCTCGGGCGGCCAGCGCCAGCGCGTGGCCATGGGGCGCGCCATTGTGCGCGACCCCAAAGTGTTTTTATTTGACGAGCCGCTGTCGAATCTCGATGCCAAGCTGCGGGTGTCCATGCGCGCAGAGATCAAGGCCCTGCACCAGCGCCTGAAGACCACCACCGTGTATGTCACGCATGACCAGATCGAAGCGATGACGCTGGCTGACCGCATCGTCGTCATGCATGACGGCATCATCGAGCAGATCGGCACGCCGCTGGAGCTGTTCGACCGCCCCGACAACCTGTTCGTGGCGCAGTTTATCGGCTCGCCATCGATGAATGTTCTCGAGGGCACTTTCCGCCAGCTGGATGGACGCACCTGGGTCGAGTCGCAAGGCCGCCATTGGCCGATAGGCGCGATCACGCAAGCCCGCGATGGACAGGCTGTGCACTATGGCGTGCGGCCGGGAGA
This sequence comes from Polaromonas sp., assembly GCA_046714915.1. GTDB lineage: Bacteria > Pseudomonadota > Gammaproteobacteria > Burkholderiales > Burkholderiaceae_C > Polaromonas. The sequence continues at coordinate 649 of JBKJZS010000522.1, forward strand.
CATCACCGTGTCGAGTTCGGGCAATGGTATTCCGGCCAAAGTGATTGTGGTGGAGCCCACAGGGGCCGAGACCGAGCTTTTGCTCGAAGTCGGCGAGGAACTCATCATTGTGGTGATACATGGCCGAACCGTCGCCCTGCCGGACGACCTGGTTTATCTGGAGATCGCGGCAGGAAAAACGCATGTATTTGACGACACCAGCGGCGTCCGGCTGAATTGAGGGCAGGCATGTCCGCACCGACTTTCAGGTTTGACGGACGACCCGGCACTGATCACCGGTTCTTCCAGCGGCATAGGTTTTGCGCTAGCGGGCCGGTCCTGCCAAGCCGGCGCTGCACGGGAGCTCAACGGGGGCAACAGCGCCGGGTTTCAAGAGGCAGCGGCCTTTCTGCGCGGCTGAGACAACAACAAGCATGATCAAGAACGTCCACGGCAATACCGTTGATCACCTCGGCGAAGCCATCGTCGCGGGGCGCTATGCTGTGGGCGCCTGGCTACCGCCCGAGCCGGTGTTGTGTGCGGAGCTGGGTGTCAGCCGAACGGTGGTGCGGGAGGCGGTCAAGTCATTGATTGCGAAGGGGCTGATCAGCACCGGTCCCAAAGTGGGCACCCGCGTGCTGGCGGGAGAGCACTGGAACTGGTTTGACCCGGATGTCATTGGCTGGCAGTCCAAGGCGGGGCTGACAGCCGAATTTTTGCGCGATCTGCAGGACCTGCGCCGCGTCGTGGAGCCCGCCGCCATGCGGCTGGCGGCCGAGCGGGCCACTCCGCAGGATATTGCCGAAGTCGAGGCCGCTTACGCCGGCATGAAGCGCGCGGTCGAGGAGGGCGGCGACTATGTGACCTATGACCTGCTTTTCCACCAGGGCCTGCTGCGTGCCAGCCGCAACCGCATGCTAGTGCAGATGAGCAAGGCACTGGGCGCTCTGCTGCGCACCAGTTTTGAGATTTCCACACGCCGCAAGGACGGACCCCTAAACTCGCTGCCGTTGCACCGGGAAGTGCTGGATGCTGTGATTGCGCAACAACCCGAGCGCGCCGAAAAAGCCATTCAGCAGCTGATTGATGGCGCACGCAACGATATTGAAAAGGTGTTGGCATCGCGCCGGCGTTTGCCGCGTCTGAATCAACCCGCGTCGATGCTGAAAATGGAGTGAACTGACCGACGCAGCGCTGCTGGCCGGAACAATGGGTTTGCGCTTCGCCGAAAGGAAAAATGACTGCGATGCGTTCTGATATTTTTGTTGTTATGGGGGTTAGCGGTTGCGGCAAAAGCACCGTGGGTGCCCGGCTTGCTGCGGCTGGGGGCCTGGAATATCTTGAAGGCGATGTCGTGCATTCGGCTCACAACGTGGCACGCATGGCCGCAGGTTTGGCGCTGAGCGATGCGGACCGCGAGGGTTGGCTGCAAACGCTGGCCGAACGCATTCGCCAGGCACGCGAGGCCGGTCAGGGTCTGGTGCTGTCCTGCTCGGCGCTCAAACGGTCCTACCGGGACATCCTGCGCCAAGGCGCGCCCGATTTGTATTTTCTGCACCTGCATGGCGACAGTGCGCTGCTGGCGGCGCGCATGGCCGCACGGACCGGTCATTACATGCCGCTGTCGCTGCTGGCCAGCCAACTCAGCACGCTCGAAGCGCCCGGCGTGGACGAAAATGCGCAAAGCTTTGATGTGGCGCGCCCGTCCGAGGCTATCGTCGCCGAAGTGCTCGCACGGCGGGCAGCCAGGTCCGCATCAACTGTTCAACCTTTCTCTGGATTCACCATGCCTCATGTCACAAAAGTCACTCTCTACACCGACGGGGACGGCCGCGCCCAATTCCGCGAAGAGTCCGTTGCGCTCACCGAAGGCTCGCCGCAGGCCATGCTGTCGCCGGTGTTTCCGTCGCCCGGCTACCAGCTGCGCCACAGCCCGGTGGGTTTTCGCAGCCAGTTTCACTGCACCGTGACGCCGCAGTGGGTCGTGATTCTCGGCGGCCAGATGGAAATCGGCCTGCAGGATGGGACGTCGCGGGTGTTCCAGCCCGGGGAGCATTTTTATTCGGCCGATTTGCTTCCGCCGGGCGCCTCTTTTGACGCGGCGGTGCATGGCCACTGGAGCCGTCAGGTCGGGCCGGACCCGCTGGTAACGCTGTTCGTTCAGGGTTGACGGCCGCGCAGATGGTGAGCCCGGTATGCTACTTAATTGATAGCTGCTTGCGCCCGAACTCTATGGGCTGAAGGCCAAAAAGACTCTTAAAACTCAGCGCGGCTGCATCTCACCCGAAAGCAGCACGCGGCGTCCCGGCTGGCCGGCCTGAACCGCGCTGACCAGGGCGCCGGCCACGTCGGCCGCCGCAATGGCGCGGTAGTTGCCCGGGATCAGCGGTTTGAACAGGGTCATGGCGACCAACGCGAGTTTTTCACCGGGACGGATGGTTTGTGCCAGGGCCTCGCGGTCGCCGGC
>JBKJZS010000523.1:0-3648 GCA_046714915.1 Polaromonas sp.
GAGCTTGTCGATGGGCCGTCGCGCGCGCCGGGAACATCACCGTGCCGCCGTCCCACACCAATGAGCGGTATGCGCTGTGCGGCAACATCCAATTGATGCGAAAGAAGTTGCCAAGGCGCGAGGTCCAGACGCCTCAGACCAGCAGGTAACAGATCTTTTTTTGCCCTTTAATCATTTTTTTAAATTAAAAGCCCTAATTACGATCTTTGTGGTAATTGACTATTTAATTCATACATCTACAATAGTCGTATATAGATCTATTATTTGAATAAACCATCAGAAAAGTCTCAAAAAAGACTCTTACGGAGAAAGCAATTAATTGCCAACCAGGACTGAACAGGTGCCTCCAAAGAAATGACGACCTTCAGCGAAACACCGGGCGAACTTGAAGCGGCGCTGGGCGGGCGCCTGCGGGCGTTGCGGCTTGACCAGAACATCGACCAGAAGACGCTGGCGGACCGCGCTGGCATCAGCCTGCGCGCGCTCAAGAACCTGGAGGGAGGATTGGGCTCGACCCTCAAGTCCCTGGTGTCGGTTCTGCGGGCACTGGGCCGCGAGGACTGGCTCCAGACCATCGCTCCGGTCGCCACCATCAACCCCTTGACCATGACCCGGACCGCTGGGCCCAGGCAACGCGCAAGCCGCCCGCGCGCTGAGCGTAAAAATGCTCGCTAAAAAGAAACCCGCCACCTACAAGCATGTGGATCGCGTGGAGGTTCATCTGTGGGGCCAGCTGATGGGCGCGGTCGCTCTGGACCCTGGTTACGGGTATTACGCCTTCCGGTTTTCACCCGAATTTCAGGCCACGGGAATCAACCCTGCGCCTCTGCAAATGCCCGCGTCCGAGAACCGGACTTTTCTGTTCACGGACCTGCCGCTGGAGACCTACAAGCGCTTGCCAGCGATGCTCAGCGACGCGCTGCCGGATGATTTCGGCAACGCGCTCATCAACCGCTATATGGCCGACCGCGGTATTGCGGCGTCCGATGTGACGCCGCTGGACCGGCTGGCGTACATGAGCAACCGGGCCATGGGGGCGATGAAGTTCAAACCTGCCCGAGGACCCGCGACAAAAACCCCGACCTCGGTTGAGCTGGGCCAGTTGATCACGGAAGCACGCAAGGCCGTCACCGGCGTCATCGACAGCGATGACCACGCCAGCGCGGCGCTGCGCAGCATCATCGAGGTCGGTACTTCCGCCGGCGGCGCACGGGCGAAAGCAGTGATCGCCTGGAACCGCGCGACCGATGAAATCAAGGCTGGCCAGTTGGAGGCCCCGCCGGGGTTCGAGTATTGGTTGCTGAAATTCGACGGCATGGGCCTGGACAGCGAGCTCGGCACCTCACAGGATTACGGCCGCACCGAATACGCTTATTACCTGATGGCGAAAAAGGCCGGGCTGAACATGATGGAATGCCGGCTGCTGCACGAGAACGGCCGCTCGCATTTCATGACCAAACGCTTCGACCGCGAAGAAGGTGACGTGCGCCACCACATGCAGACACTCTGCGCCATGAGCCACCTCGACTACAAAAAGAAGGGCGCCAACGCCTATTCCCAGCTCTTCGGCACACTGCGTGAACTCGGCCTGCCTTATGAAGCCAAGGAGGAGGCCTTCCGGCGCATGACGTTCAACGTGATGAGCCGCAACTGCGACGACCACAGCAAGAATTTTTCTTTCCGCCTGCGTCAGGGGCTCCCGTGGGAGTTGGCCCCCGCCTATGACGTCACCTTCGCGCATAACCCGAAGGGAGAGTGGACCCACCAGCACCTTATGTCCGTGAACGGCAAGTTCAAGGACTTCACCGAAGACGACTTGCTGGCCGAGGCTGAACGGTTTGCCATCGGCACGGCCGGCCGGGTCATTGACGAGGTGCGTGCGGCCATCCAGGAGTGGCCTGCGTGCAGCCAGCAGGCCGGCGTATCAGCGACACAGGCGCAAGCCATTCAAGCCCAGTTCTTGCCCCTCCGCCAGGTACGGCTGGCGCAGGGACGGTAAAAGACACCGGTCAGCAGGATCCCTCCGCGCTTGACGCAAGCCGGACGGAAGTTTTACCATTTGGGACCTGCCTCAAGGGGCCACGCCACTTGTACCGCTTTGGAAAACATCATGTCCATCCAGCTGAACCACACGATTGTTTCGGCCCGCGATCCGCAGGCCTCTGCGGCTTTCCTGGTCGACATGCTCGGACTTGCTGCGCCGGTCAAGTTCGGCCCCTTCTATGGCGTGACTCTTGACAATGGCGTCACCCTCGACTTCATACGCGATGACGGCGACCTCACCGTGCAGCATTACGCTTTCCTGGTCAGCGAGGACGAGTTCGATGAGATTTTCGGCCGCATCCGCGGGCGCGGGCTCGCCTACTGGGCCGACCCCGGCCACCACCGAGCCGACCAGATCAACCACAACGACGGCGGCCGCGGCGTCTACTGGAACGATCCGGATGGCCACTACCTCGAGATCATTACCCGGCCTTACGGCAGCGGTGGTTGAGCCGGTGCGAGTTGCTCTGCGATGAGTCGCCCAAGCAGCGCGCCAAGCCGCAAGTCGTCCATGTGCCCAAAGTGATTCAGGCGAATTCGCCCTTCGCGGTCCAGAACGATGAGACTGGGCGTACCCCGCAGCCCGTAGGCCTGCATGGTCAGCGGAATATGCCCATGGGCAGACGGCTGGTCAATGCCAATGGGGAATGACAAGCCATATTCGTGAACAAACACCTGCAGCGCCCCGGTATTCATGACGGCGTGGTGCTCAAACACGGTGTGCAGGCCAATGACGACGAGCTCATGCGCAGGAAACGCAGCCTGAATGCGGCTGGCTTGAGGAATGCCTTGCGAGACGCAGCCGGGGCACAACATCTGGAAGGCGTGTAACACCACAACACGTCCGCGCAAGCCCTCCAGACTGATGGGCTCTGGCGTGTTGAGCCATTGCCTGACTTGCAATGCGGGCGCTATTTCCAATGAAGTGATCATGCTTATTGATTGCCTTTGCCTGACCTGCCCCCTGTAGCCATACCAAACCAAAGTAGAGAAGTCCAAGGTTGCAAGGTTAATTGATTTCCGTGGTTGTTGATTGGGGTTGAGCAGCATCGCCAGCGCGCTGGCGATGCTGCTCGGCGAACCGTGCGCGCCCTTGCCACACGCAGGTTTTGCGCACGGCCACGATCACAAGGGCGGCATTCACAGCCACCGGCCCGCTCCTCGATGATTTGAACGAGATGGAAAGTCGTGCTAAAAAATCAGCGTGCCGCTGTCATGCACCGATGAGCTGTATGCGCTACGGAATAACATTCAGCTGGTGCGGAAGAAGTTGCAGGGGCTTTAGCGGGGTTTTTGAATGGCTGACTTTGGCAACTGACGGCCGGGCGTGAGTCGGCAAATGACTGCTCAAGACTGATTCCGGACAGTCGCGAATCTTGGTTCAATCGCCTCTTCCGGCCAGAAGGCTACGTTCTTTCAGGCGAGGCAGATGTCAGTCACAAGGCCAATGGACGTCTACTGACTAGTTGCGAGAGCGTCAGTCCATGCCACGCCATCGCTTGGGTCCGGATGACGCGCCTCATCAGTCGGACGACCGTCTTCACGACGCTGGCATTCAACCGAGGCAAGCAGGCGCCTGCACCCTACGGCAATTGGACCATTGCC
>JBKJZS010000524.1:0-2096 GCA_046714915.1 Polaromonas sp.
ACCGCCCCAGTCCTGCACCACCAGCACGATGTTGCGCAGGTCCAGCCGCTCCACCAGTGTCAGCAGGTTCTCCCGGTGTCCCTGGAAGCCGTGAAAACTGTCTTTTTTGGGCTTGTCGCTTTTGCCGAAGCCAATCAGGTCGGGGGCGACCACCCGATGCCCCGCCCGCAGAAAGACCGGGATCATCTTGCGGTATAGATAGCTCCAGGCCGGGTTGCCGTGCAGACACAGGTAAGTCAGGGCCGAGCCCTGGCCTTCGTCCAGGTAGTGCATGCGCAAGCCGGCCAGCGAAGGCAAGTCGCTAACGTAGTTCGGCAGCCACGGGTAGCCCGGCAGCCCGACGAAGGCCTCATCGGGCGTGCGCAGGGCGTCATCGCGCAAGGGATGGTTCAGCCTCGTGTCTGCGCGCTGCGTGGCACGCTTTTTCTGGAAAAAATCCTGCAGCAATGCCCCACATTCATCGGCCATCACCCCGCCCTGCCACTTCGTTTGATGATTCAGCCGGGAATTGGCAAACAGGTTGACAACCGAACCCGCCGCCCCTGTTTTCGGATCCGCCGCGCCAAACACCACCCGTTTCAGCCGGGCATGCAGCATCGCGCCGCAGCACATGGCACAGGGCTCCAGGGTGACAAACAGTTCGCACTCGTCGAGACGGTAATTGCCCAGGACCTGGGCGGCGGCGCGCAAAGTCAGTATTTCGGCGTGGGCGGTCGGGTCTAGCCCGTCGATCGGCGCATTGCGGCCAGTGGCAATCACCTGGCCGTGGCGCACCAGCACGGCCCCGACCGGGACCTCGCCGGCGGCGGCGGCTTGCCTGGCCTGTGCCAGTGCCAGTTGCATAAAGTCAGAATCGCTCATGGTTACTTCTTTTTTGATAGCTGCTCGCGACCGTCCGACAAGGGCTATATCCATATTTGGCACTTATGCCAGGCGCCAAGCGGCTATTTGTCTTCCGACATCGGACGGGCCTGCTACATCGTTGGCCAAAAAGCAGATGTCTCTGGCGCCCCTGCAGCCGGCTGCGGCGGAGGGTGCGGCCAGCCTTCCGGTGCCGGACCCGGGATTGGCGCCACAGCAGCAAAGTCTGCAGATCCAGCAGCAGGCTCGCCAGACACTTGAAAACACCACCCCGACGATGGCAACGACGAGCAACAGACTGACTACACCCAACAGCGCACGCATTTCAGGTCTCCTTGCCAGGTTGGGTAAGCCGGTTCATACCCAGCCTGTCCATCCACCCGGCCAGCGCCTGCTCATTTTCATTGCCCGCGGCATAGATGGCTTTCATCGCGGCATGGGCCTCGGGCCGGTGCTGGTTGATCTTGACCTTGCACTGCAGGTCAGTGACCTGCAGCTCGAAGCCCACAATGCCAGCCAGCATCTTGTGGGCAAACTCTTCACCAAGGCCGCGCCACTGCTCGGCGTAAGCCGGCTCATGATCGGCGATCAGTTTTTTCAGCAGGCGGTCTTTGGCCAGCGGGTCCTCGATCAAGATCGCCTCGACGGCGCAATGCACGGCCACGTAGTTCCAGGTCGGCACCCGTGCCAGATCGGGGTAGACCTTGGGCGACAGGTAAGCATGGGGGCCCAGAAATGTCACCACCGCTTGCGGCCTGGCCTGCAGGTAGCGCCAATGGGGATTGGGCTTGGCGACGTGCCCAAGCAACACCAGCTGTTCGCCCCTGTCTTCCAGATGCAGGGGCAGGTGCGTCACATAAGGCAAGCCCGCATCGTCGACGCTGATCAGGCTGGCAAAGGGGTGCTCGTTGATCAGCGCCGCAGCCTGGCTGCGATCGCCGTTGAATTGGGGAGGCAGGTACATGGCGAGAGTATGCGATGAAACCGTCGGCTTTGGGCGTTGCGATTGCTCTGCTCAGGGGGCGTTCGCGCCTCGCGAATTACCCATGGAGGATTCGCTTGCCCGGCACTACGCTGGTCGATCCCGCTGCGCGGGACCCTCGCCCTTCGCTTCGGGCCCTATTCCCACTCGATTGTCAACCGGCACGAAAACTTGGACTTCTTCGCATGGTGCCACTCTTGGCTAGACAGTCGCCGCACACCGTCCAAGGTCGCCCATACCGTCAGTTTTACCG
>JBKJZS010000525.1:0-3060 GCA_046714915.1 Polaromonas sp.
ACGTGCGGACCGCGGCACATGTCAACGTATTCTTCGTGATAGTACAGACCCATAGCCTGTTCATTCGGCATGTCCTCGACCAGGCGCAGCTTGTAGTCTTCGCCGCGCTGCCTGAAGACCTCGATCACCTCGGCACGCGGCGTCATCTTCTTGACCACGTCGTAGTCCTGCGCGATCAGTTCGCGCATGCGCGCCTCGATCGCCGCCATGTCCTCGGGCGTGAAGGGGCGCTCGTACGCGATGTCGTAGTAGAAACCCTCCTCGATCACCGGCCCGATCACCATCCGGGCCGTCGGATAGAGCTGCTTGACCGCATGGCCGACCAGGTGGGCGGTGGAGTGGCGAATGATCTCCAGGCCCTCGTCGTCTTTGGGTGTGATGATCTGCAGCTTCGCGTCCTGCTCGATCACATCGCTGGCATCCACCAGGCGGCCATCGACCTTCCCGGCCACGGTCATCCTGGCAAGGCCCGGCCCGATGGACTGGGCCACCTCGGCCACGGAGACAGGGCCGCGAAACTCTCGACGCGAGTTGTCGGGGAGCGTGATCTGGATCATGGAAAAACCTTGAGCGAGAAAAGAAAAAAGCGCGGCCGGTTCCGCGCTTTGCTATGGTTTTGATAGCTGGATACGCCCAGCCCACGCGCGCTACCGACCCATTCAGGCAAAAAACCCCGGCGGCGCAGTTCGCGGTGTCATAACCAGCATGCCTTTCTCGATCTTGTGAGATGCGAAGTACCCAAGTTTAGCAGCGACCCCCCGTAACGCCCGGCGGGCAGCCGGGCCTCATGCGCTACAGCCGGATTCTTCCGATCAGTGGAACTGCTCTTCCTCGGTCGAGCCGGTCAGCGCCGTGACGCTGGACTTGCCGCCCTGGATCACCGTGGTCACCTCATCGAAGTAGCCGGTGCCGACCTCCTGCTGGTGCGATACGAAGGTGTAGCCACGCTCGCGGGCGGCAAATTCGGGCTCCTGCACCTTCTCGATATAGGCCGTCATGCCGCGCTTGACGTAGTCCTGCGACAGGTCGTACATGTTGTACCACATGGAGTGAATGCCGGCCAGCGTGATGAACTGGTACTTGTAGCCCATCGCGCCGAGTTCGCGCTGGAACTTGGCGATGGTGGCATCGTCCAGATTTTTCTTCCAGTTGAACGAAGGCGAGCAGTTGTAGGCCAGCATCTTGCCGGGGTGTACCTTGTGCACGGCATCGGCAAACTTCCTGGCAAAGTCCAGGTCGGGCGTGCCGGTTTCGCACCACACCAGATCGGCGTAATGCGCGTAGGCATTGGCACGCGACACCGCCTGGTCCAGACCTTTGCGGGTCTTGTAGAAGCCTTCTGCGGTGCGCTCGCCGGTCAGGAAAGGCTTGTCGATTTCGTCGTAGTCGGAGGTCAGCAGATCGGCCGCCTCGGCATCGGTGCGCGCAATCACCAAGGTGGGCACGCCGCAGACGTCAGCCGCCATGCGGGCCGCAATCAGTTTCTGGCAGGACTCGCGGGTAGGCAGGAGCACTTTGCCGCCCATGTGCCCGCACTTCTTGACCGAAGCGAGCTGGTCTTCCCAATGCACGCCACCCGCGCCGGACTTGATCATGGCCTTCATGAGTTCGAAGGCATTGAGCACGCCGCCGAAACCGGCTTCCGCGTCCGCCACGATGGGGGCGAAGTAGTCGATGTAGTCCTTATCGCCAGCGTCGATGCCCTTGGCGTGCTGGATTTCGTCGGCGCGGCGGAAGGTGTTGTTGATGGTCTCGACCACCTTGGGGACCGAGTCCACCGGGTACAGCGACTGGTCCGGGTACATGGACGAGTAGGTGTTGTTGTCAGCGGCAACCTGCCAGCCCGACAGGTAGATGGCCTTCACACCAGCCTTGACCTGCTGCATGGCCTGCCCGCCGGTCAGGGCACCCAGGCAATTGACATAGGGCTCGGTGTGCAGAAGGTTCCACAATTTCTCGGCACCGCGGCGGGCCAGCGTGTGCTCGATCGGGAAGGAACCGCGCAGGCGCACCACATCTGCGGCGCTATAACCCCGTTTGATGCCTTTCCAGCGGGGGTTGGTGGCCCAGTCTTTTTCGAGGGCTGAAATTTGCTGTTCGCGGCTCAATTGTTCTGTGAGGGTCTGTGGCATGGGGCACTCCGTGGGTTGAAAATGAATGGGACAAACTGCGCTGTGCAACATCAGTGCTTTTGCCGTTTGCACTGAGCTTACTTTAAGTCTTCTACAAGACTTTGTGAATATCTTGTGTCTTATATAAGATTTAAATTATTTTCAATAAAATCAACGGTTTTTTCATTATTTTTCACAATACAAAAACTATTTTCTTATATTGAGAAATTTTTCCGCACTGCACCATTTGTATATTTCGTAATATGAAATATATTTCTTGGCTGATGAAATGTGGCCCTTCCGGTCTCAGGGCCGCAACCTGCTTTGGCAAGCCGCCCAAAATGCGCCCTCCGTCTTAGGGGCGCATGCAGCGCTCTTCAAACCAGTCACCACTCGCGATCACCTTCCGGCCCGCGGTGCGCGCTGGGTCCATTTCATAAATGAGACAACGGAGTTCACACGATTCGGGGTGCGCGTTATTGCGCAGCAACACGCTTGCTTCCCGCTTGCTGTATTCCCCCGTCTGCTGCGGCCAGACCTCTTCGATGTCGTCGAGCTGGCGTTCCAGCTCGGGACTGATTTCGTAGACCTCACCGGTCACGCGTTCCTGACCGCACAGCACAATGCCCGGATACAGCCCCAAGTGGTACAGCACGCCCGGCACGCTGGCCATGCCGACAAACCGCGGCGCGGGATGCAGCCGCGTAATGTCGCGTGTATCACCACGGCGCAAGGTGCCGTAGACAAAAACATGGCGGCGGGTTGATGAAGGTGTCGGATCAGACATGGAATTGAGGCATCATTTCTGGCGCGGCTAAAAAGGCACATTCTCGCTAGCGGCGGGTGCGCGCTGCGAGTGCGGCCCGTCAGCACAGCCAGTCAGACACCCAGAAAGAACACAAGTTTAATGAACCGGATTGTGGCCTGCGCCTGCCTGGCGCTCAGCATG
>JBKJZS010000526.1:0-3841 GCA_046714915.1 Polaromonas sp.
CGCGGGCCTGTGCAGTGGGACATGCGGCATGGATCCCGGATCAAGTCCGGGATGACGGCGCTTTTGGCTTAGGTAAGTGCCGTTGCGGTTATCTACCTGTCGCCATTGCCATGTATCGCCAACTTGAATGCTGTCGGTGCCGGCACGTCTACTTTCTGCGCCTCGGAAATTGCTGGAGCGGCAAGCCAAACGGCTATCGAAAACAGACGAATTACAGAGTGCATACTTCCTTTTCTCCGTTGCCCCAGCGCCCTGGCGAATGAAGTAAGCGAATGCCGTAGGCGGTCCGCTCCTGACTTTTATAAAAGCACGTTGCTGCTCATGGTCAGTTTCAGGTAAAGCAACGACGATGGCGATGAGCAATCTGCCGGTTCTGTGGGTCAGGCCGATTGGGCCACCGGGACGAAGTGTTCAACCACCGGGGGACCGGCAAAAAACGGCCCGACGATGGCGCGCCACTGGGCGTAAGCCGGTGACTCGCGAAAACCCACGGTGTGGTCTTCCAGCGTCTCCCAGAAAATTTGCAGGATGTAGCGCTCTGGAGTTTCAATGCCCTTGTTGACCTTGAAACCCTGAAACCCTTTGGCGTGCTGGATCACCGTGGTCAGTGCGCGCTGGATGGCTTCGTCAAATGCGGCTTGCTGGCCGGGATGAATGCGGATGTCGACGAGTTCGAGAATCATGAGGGCTCCTGTTTGAAATATGCTCATTATTGGTCAAACCGAACTCCAGCGTCAAACGATAGAGGCGTGGACGTCAGCACGCTGTGGCGGGCGCGGTACCCCAGGCGCTCTGCAGCCCTGACGCGATTGCCCGGCGCGTCTTTCGACACCGCGTCCCGCACGATTGCTGCTTGGCCCAGACGCTCACTGCAGGGGCGTGACGCGTTCCGAAACGGTCTCCAGGATTTTTTCCACGTCACCGAAGTCGGCGGGCTTGACCAAGTGGTGATCGAACCCTGCTTCTTGCGACCGTTGCCGGTCTGCCTCCTGTCCATACCCCGTCATCGCCACAAGCACGATGTGCTTGAATTCAGGAAGCTCGCGGATCCGCTTCGCCACCTCTAAACCAGTGAGTCCTGGCAGACCGATGTCCAGCAACACCGCGTCTGGCCGGAAGTCCAGCACCGCTTCCAGTCCGCCTGGACCGTCGTGGGCCACCCCGACCTCATACCCTGTCACTTTCAGTAAATCCCCCAAGCTCTGAGCCGCATCCACGTTGTCTTCCACGACCAGCACCCGACAGCGCTTTCCGTGCGGCTGGGCGGTTGCGGTGGGGGGCAATGGCGACGGAAACTGCGGCAATCCAAACGAAATGGCCGGCAGACGCACCACGAACTCGCTGCCTTGCCCAAGGACGCTGGATACCTCCACGCTTCCGCCGTGCAGGTCGACCAGGCGCTGCACCAGGCACAGGCCGATGCCCAAGCCGCCTTGCGAGCGGTCCAGCGAGCGCTCTGCCTGCGTGAACAGGTCGAAGATACGAGGCAGCAGTTCGGGGGCGATGCCGATACCCGTGTCCCGCACCCGCAGCACTGCCGTCTCGCCTTCGTCCTCGACGGTCAGCCAGATGCGGCCGCCCTCGTCGGTGTACTTGGCGGCGTTGGTGAGCAGGTTCACCACCACCTGCTCCAGCCGGGCGGCGTCAGCCTGCAACCAGATGGGTTGCGGCGGCAGCGACACCGTGAGTTCATGCCCGCGGTGCTCGACCAGCGGCTGGGCAGTCTCAAGCGCCCGCTCGACGATGTCGCTGACAGCGACCGGCTCGCGGCGCAGCTGAACCCGGCCGGTGCTGATGCGCGAAACTTCAAGCAGGTCATCGACCAGATTTTTAAGTTGCCCGACTTGCCGCTCGATGATGGCGCGGGCCTGGTGCTGGATCGGCGCTTTGTCCGGCTGCAGCCGCAGCAGATGCGCCGCGTTGGACATTGCCGCCAAAGGGTTGCGCAGTTCATGGCTGAGCATCGCCAGAAACTCGTCTTTGCGGCGGTCCAGGTCGGCCAGAGCCTGGGCCTGCTCCAGCGTCTCTCGCTCAAGCCGGCTGCGTTCGGTGATGTCGTAAAAGCAGGTGATGGTGCCATTGACTTTTCCCTGTGCATCGAACAACGGAACGACATTGACGACGAGGGTCAGGCGCGATCCGTCTGGCCGCTCGACCACGACCTCCAGGTCATGCGCGCCTGCTGCTTCACCTTTCAAAACCCTTGTCATCAAGGTATTGGTGTCGGGCAAGAGCGTGCCATCTGCCAGATAGGTCTTGAACGAGCTGCGAAACTGCGCATCGGTATCGCCAGGCTTGGGTTCGCGCTGCCAGAGCTTGACGGCTCCGCGGTTGTAGGCCTGAATCACGCCGGCGCGGTCGCACGAATACATCGCGATCGGTCCCCGATCAAACAAGGCGCGAAAACGCTCTTCGCTTTGGCGCAGGGCGTTCTCGGTCTGCTTGCGCTCGGTGATGTCGAGGTTGGTGGCAAAGGACGTCAGAGGCTTGCCCTCCGCATCGCACTCCGTGGACCATCGGGTTTCAATCCATCGCTCGATCTGGTCGTCGCCGAGAACCCGGTAATCGAGCTTGCCAGCGCTCTGCCCACCGAAGAATTCCTGCAGCGCAGCGCTCACCCGCTGACGGTCGCTAGCGACGACATGTTCAAGCAACACCCCGGCACCGACCGATGCGTGTTGCTCCGCCGGTGGGACGTAGCCCATCACGTCAGCAAAATTCTCCGGCGTCCGCGCCACGCCGCTGGCAAGATCGATCTCGACAAAGGTCAGCCGTGCCGATTCGGTTGCGTAGCGCAGGCGCCAGGCGTTCTGGCGCAGCGCTTGCTCGGCCTGACTGCGCTCGGCCATTTCCTCCTGCAAGCGCGCATTCAGGCTTTCCGCCGCTTCGGTGAGTTCGTGCTGGCGCACCATGCCAAGCGTCAATGCCTCGTTCATCGCGACCGTCTGGGTATGAAACTGCGCGGTCTCGGTCACCTGCAGCATGACTGCCAGCGGGCGTCCCTTGAGCAGCACCGGCCACATCGTGTAAGACCAGAAGACTGCGTGCGCTTTGGGAGGTGACGACCCGGTGTGACTTTCGGATTTGCCGGTGCGGACCACGCGGTCCAGCAACAGCAGGCATTCGTCGTCTGCAGGCACGATGTCGGCGAACGGCTTCCCGGTGAGCTGTTCGCTGGGTTTGCCCATCAGGCGGCAAAAGGCAGCATTGACATAGCGCACGCTGTAACCCGGTCCCTCCACTGCTGCCATTGGCAAAGGCGCGTGCTCAGCGATCACCAGGCAGAGGTCGAACAGGTCAGGCGGCTGACGCACGGGGGCTATTGCTGGATCTGCCTTCATAGCGGGAGGAATTTACTTTCTCGCTTTCGGCTCGGGCGCGGGTTCTTCTTCCTGCGGCTCGCGCGGGCCGGTTCGCTGGGGAATTCCGGTAGTCAACCCGATGTACTCAGTGCTACGCGGGCGGATGACGACCACACCCTTGTCGGTGATGACATATTCACGGATGTCTTTGCTGTGATTGCCGCCGCGCATTTTGATCACGACCATCACCTTCCTGAGCTGTCCATCGATCTCGACATAACGCATCCGGAGAATGTCGTCGGTGAGGAACGAAATCGTGTAATGACTAAACGACAGCGCGGAAAATGTGTCCTCCACTTCGACGGTGCTGAGAATCGTGACACCGGCCACCGTCAAGGCGCCGATCATTCGGTACAGCGACTCGCGGAAGTCGGCGCGAAAGCCGGGTGCCAGCGCCATCACAAAACCGACCAGTGAGTCAATCACCAGCCGTTTTGCGCCAATCCTTTCGATGGCATCGAGAATCTCCTGCATGGTTT
>JBKJZS010000527.1:0-2033 GCA_046714915.1 Polaromonas sp.
GCTACTTGTGGCATATACCATAGTTTAACAAATTATTGTATTTGTTAAATAATAAGATAGATAAATGGTATTGACGTGCAAGACGTGCAAGACGTGCAAGACGTGCAAGACGTGATGGCTGAATGTCTGGCCGTGGCGAAGGCCAAAGGCATCAGGTGCCCGGCGACTTCGATTTGGCCATTCGCAAGGTCTTTGAGACCATGCCCAGCCAGTTTTCATCCGCCGCGCAAGGCGTGGCGCGTGGCAAGCGCAGCGAGATCGACTACCGCAATGGGCTGATCGAGCGGCGAGGCGCTGGGCTAAGGCGGCAGGCCCCGCGCCACTGACTAACGCGGCTTACCGGTGTCTTCCATCATCGCGCGGTCAGACGCAGGCAGGCCGGCAAGCCACGCGGCCTCTGTGCCCGGCTCAGGCAGTATGTGGCCGTATTCCGCCATTTGGACCGGCGGCAAGTCCACGATATACACCCAGGTATTGACCTTTTGGGTGACCGCCGCCGCACAGACGGCGTCCAGCATGCGCTCAAGCAGCAGGCGCTTGGTGGCGGCATCCCGACCGGCACGTATCTGGCCATGCACAAAGATGTGGTCATTTGCCAGCGGGGCACCGCCTACAAAGTGGTTGCCTTGGGGAACGTCCTGAAAGATGACCTGTGCAAAAAATGTTTGCGCGCCCGTCTGCTCATTGTGAACACGCGTGATTTCGGCCGCCACGCTCGATTTTTGAGCATTGCTCAGGCGACCTGTCTGCGCGAAAACCGTATAGGTTGGCATAAATATCTCCAATAGTGGTTGTGAGGCTTTCTTGAACTTTTACCTTCGGGTGGCTAGCTCAAAAGCGGCACCAGGTCGGGGTCGCCCTTGTGCATCGCACGTTTGTAGGCCTCGCGGTCACCGATGCGGCGAAGGTAGGCCTGGATGTGGGTGTAGGGTGCCAGATCAAGCGGCAGGAAGATGCGCATCGTCGTCAGTGAAAAGCCGATCATGATGTCTGCGGCAGTGAACTCGTCTCCTGCCAGATAAACGGTGTCACGCAACCGGGTGTTGACCAGGTCCAGTGCGCGGTCCAGCCGAGCCCTGGCCGCGATCAGGGTCGGCTCTTCGGCCGGCAACTTGAGCCGACGCAGGATCATGTTGCGCCCCATGTGCGGCTGCAGATTGGCGTTGGCGAAATGAAACCAGTAGAGGTACTGGGCAAAGTCCGGGTGGGCCGGGCCCAGCGCCAGCCGGCCGGCGCCATATTTGGCAATGATGTATTCCATGATTGCGCCCGACTCGGCGAGAACTAGTTCGCCGTCAACAATGACTGGCGCCGCACCCAGGGGATGAAGCGCCGTGAGTTCAGGCGGGGAAAGATTGGTGACAGGGTCGCGTTCGTGCCGCTTCAGCGCGTAAGGGACGCCAAGCTCTTCGCAGAGCCAGGTGATCCGTTCAGACTGTGATTTTCCAAGATGGTGAATGGTCAGCATGTTTTGAATCGTTGGTAGATGGGTTGATGGGTTGATGGGTTGATGGGTGAGTGTCGCAGCTTGGGCGGGCATGCGCTGGTGCTGACCTGTTTGAAAAGCGAACGAGCCGCTGGTCTCACGACTGAGAAAAGCGCACCGTATTCGGACGACCTGTCAGCTGCAGCTTGGTCAGCGTCACCTTTTTCCATCTTCATCAAGGTGGGAACAGACACATCCAGCCGCGCAGCCCATGCGCGCAAGGACTGCTTGCGCCGCTTGCGCGCGGTGGCCAAGTCGGCCCCAGGCTTGCGCAGCGCGGCTACGGCGGCGGGGGGTAGAGGGCCTATGGAAGCTAGGCAGTTCTTCAAGGTAAAACTGTAATTTAAGGATTTAGCGTGAGCTCAGCCCTTTGCAGAAATGACTGCCTCACCTGACCACCCGGCGGAGGGCCGCTAACAACGGAGTGGAGTGAACAGCGGCACAGCGCGGCCTAGTGTAGTGTTGCATTCTTGATGGCACATTTAAAACCGATGGATTTTTGCTCAGGGCTAGGCGCAAGCCACAGCGATACCCGTAGGTATCGCGC
>JBKJZS010000528.1:0-2408 GCA_046714915.1 Polaromonas sp.
CATGGGCAAAAAGACGCGGTTTTATGTGCCGGATAGCGTGCAACACCACACTAGGGGGCCGCATTGCGGGCCTGTGGTTTGGCGGAACGCCCGCACTGCGCGCTACGGGGATTGCCCAAATCAGCTCAGAGGGTGTGAACTTTTCAGAAGTGAGTCGCACCGGTCGTCACGCTCAGGAATCGACCGCGTAGAGCGCGCCTGGATCGATTCGTCTGGATGGATTTTGTAGCCATTGAGCCGGTGAGCCATCTCATCAACGCCATTAACCGGACGGCTCGGACCGGTGCCACCTCCGACGATCTGGGCATTCGATCTGAAAGAGTTGCGCATAAGGCACACCGTCAGGGCGACCATGCCCGTGGGCAAACGCGTGTGGTTCACCCAAAGCCTGCCCGTGTAGGCGCAATCCGGCACCAACAGTTCACTAGACATGATATCCAAGCTGCCTTTTGAACGAAAATATCGGGGCGGGGGAGCGTAAATTGCTTCAGTATGCTTCTGCGGCGCTGCGTTGCGTGTGCAATGGGTTGCACGGTATTGCCCGCGAAGAATCAGAACCCTAGAAATTCAGGACGGTGTGTATGCGGGGAAGGTGGGCAAAGTTATCTTTCTGGTCCAAGATCGTATTGGCATCTTCCGTGCCGATATTGCTCGTCGTCCTTGGGATGCTGGTGGCCCAGGAGATGCGCACTTCGAACTACCAGGCGCGTTTTTTTGCCGATCTGGCCCGCAAAGCCAGCTACACAGTCGGCGCGGGGCCGAGTCCGTCTATCCGCTTCCCCCAGGATGCACCGTATGAAGATCGTCTCGGTTATGCCGAGTTGCCGGTGTTTCTCGGCACACTCCAGACCCGGGATTTTGAAATCGTCAAGCAGGCACGCATCTCAAAGGGCATGGCGGAGATCGTCGACGCCGGTTATTTCGCCCCCTATCTGGAAAAGACCCAGAGTGGTCTGGGCATCCTCGACTGTCACAACGACAGCCTGTTTCAGGCGCGCTATCCGAAACGGATTTACGAACGCTTCGACGATATCGCACCGATGCTGGTGCAGAGCCTGCTGTTCATCGAGAACCGTCAACTGCTCGATCCGCGTTATCCGAACCGCAACCCGGCCGTGGAGTGGGACCGGCTGGCCAATGCGGTGCTGGTCAACGCCAGGAGCGCCATTACCGGCGACGGCCGCTCTCCCGGTGGCAGCACGCTGGCGACCCAGATCGAAAAGTACCGCCACTCTTCCGAGGGGCGCACTTCATCGGTCCGGGAAAAGCTGCAGCAGATGGTGTCGGCCGCCTTGCGCGCCTACCAGCAGGGCGAAGACACCAGCGCGGTGCGGCGCCAGATCGTGCTGAGCTACATGAACACGATGCCGCTGTCAGCCAAGGCCGGTTTTGGCGAAGTGCATGGCCTGGGTGATGGCTTGTGGGTCTGGTACGGGCGTGATTTCGACGAAGCCAATCGCCTCCTGAAAAACATGGACGCGGAAGCGCAGAATGGCGATCTGAGCGAGCAGGCGCTGCTGTACAAGCAGTTGCTCAGCCTGCTGATTTCACAGCGCCGACCTTCATATTATTTTGACGCCAATGAAACGGAGCTGGAGCAGCTCACCGACAGCCATCTGCGCCTGCTGGGAACTGCCGGTGTGATTCCGCCTGCGCTGCGCGATGCGGCGCTCAAGGCGAAGCTGAATCGGCGTGCCAACCGGGTGCCGGCCGCGGCAGTTTCTTTCGTCACGCAGAAGGCGGCCAATACGGTGCGCACGCATCTGGCCGGCTTGCTCGGCGGCAGCCGCCTGTACGACCTGGATCGCCTCGATCTCAGTGTGGCCAGCACGCTGGATGCGCCGGTGCAGACGGCCGTGACCGACCTGTTGCGCGAATTGCGCAAGCCGGCCAGCGCCAAGGCGGCCGGACTGTCAGCCAGGCAATTGCTGGAGCGTGGCGATCCGGCCAAGGTGGTGTATAGCTTTACGCTCTATGAGCGCGGAAGCGACACCAATTACCTGCGGGTGCAAACCGATAATTTCGACCAGCCGCTGAATATCAACGAAGGCACCAAGCTCGACCTCGGATCGACTGCCAAACTGCGCACGCTGGTGACCTATCTCGACATCATGGACAGGCTGCATCAGCGGCTGTCGGGGCTGGACAACACCCAATTGCGCGCGCTGGAGGTCGACCGGAAAGATGTCTTGACGCGCTGGGCGGTCAATTATTTTCTGGCTGCGCGGGAAACTGGCCTGAGCGCGATGCTGGACGCAGCGCTCGAGCGGCGCTATTCCGCCAGTACGGCGGAAGGATTTTTCACCGGCGGCGGCCTGCACCACTTCGACAATTTCAAGCGCGAGGACGATGGCAAGGTGATGTCGGTGCGCGAGGGGCTGCGCAATTCGGTCAATCTGGTGTTTATC
>JBKJZS010000529.1:0-2759 GCA_046714915.1 Polaromonas sp.
AAATGCACCGTGCCTTTGGGGGTGCCGGTCGAACCGCTTGAATAAAGCCAGAAGCAGGCGTCATCGGCGCAGGTGGTCGCTATGGTTTTAGTAGCTGACTGCGCCCGTAACATCTGGGCCAGAGTCGTATTTGATGCGGACTCGTCGAGTCCGGCGACGATCACGCTGCGCAGGGTCTCTATCTGCCCGAGCAGCGGCTCGAAGGTGGGCAGCAAGGACGCCGAGACGATCAAGCCTTGGGCACGCGAATCGCGCAGCATGAAGTCGAAGTCCTTCGCAGTCAGCAGGGTGTTGGCGGCCACCGGCACCACGCCGGCCAAAATACAGCCCAGAAAAGCCACCGGCCATTCGGTGGTATCGAGCATTGCCAGCATGATGCGACTCTCGGCCAAAAAACCCTGCGCGCGCAGCGCGTTGGCAAAGCGGTGGGACTGATCGGTCAGTTCGCCGTAGCTCAGCGTCGCTCCGCTGACGGCATCGATAAAAGCCACCTTGCTGCTGCGGCCGCTATTGCGTTCCAGCAGGTCGTGCGCGGCGTTGTAGTCACGCGGAATGTCTATGCGAGGAGGGCTGACGGAGTGGTCGGCGCGGCTGAGGTTCATCGTGTCTCCTTATTGTTCTGTCAACCCGGGCCTGACTATTTATTCTGTCATCCCGGGCTTGACCCGGGATCCCTGGATTGCGTGTCAAGCCCGCAATGACAAAGCTACGCGGACGCCGGCTGTGTCTCCAGCGCCAGCGCCAGCCAGTCGCGGCACCAAGCGGCGCCCTCCGTCTCCGGCAGGGTCCCGCTGCTCGCATCGTGGCACCAAACCTCGCCAACGCGTTGCGCCCCCAGGCCTTGCAGGCGCTCGTCAAGTTTCTTGCCGCCAAAGCAGAATGTCTGCAGGTAAGTGCGGTCGCCCAATGCGATGACACCGTAACGCACATGGCCGAGAAACCGGGGCTGCGTGTCCAGGGAGTCATACAGCATGCGGGCGTTGTCCGGCACATCACCCTGACCATAGGTGGAGGTGCAGATGAGATATATCGCATCTTCCTCAGCCTGAGCACCAAAGGTGTCTACTTCCAGGCCGTCCATTAACTGAATATCAATCTCACTGACCAAATCGGCGCAATCCATCTGAATCGCTTGAGCCACATAGTCGGCTGTGCTGGTCATGGTACCCACCAGGATTTTGAGCTTCATCCAAAGTCTCCAGAAAAAAGATGCAATAAACTGCTTGACAGCGAATTAACGTGAAGTATACTGCAATATTGATATAGCGCAATACTTTTCGAAAAAAAGGGTGTTCGATGCAAGTCATGTCCGAAATTGAAGCAAAAGCCACCTTGGCCGAACTCGGCATACGGGTCCGTGCTTGGCGTGCACTGCGCGGCATGACGCGCAAGCAGCTTGCAGCCGACTCCGGCCTGAGCGAGCGTTTTCTGGCCGATGTGGAAAGCGGCAAAGGCAATGTATCCATCAACTCTCTGGAAGCCGCATCCCGTGCCTTGAACATTTCCATCCTTGACCTGCTGCAAGACGCGCCGCGGCCGGCGCTGGCCCGCGTGCAGGGCTTGCTGGGCCGGCTGGATGACACGCAGCTGGACGAGGCTTACGCGCTGCTGGCAAGCACTTTCGGCCTGAATGACGCGGTAGGCCGCGAGGCGCGTATCGCCTTGATCGGCCTGCGCGGTGCGGGCAAATCGACCCTGGGGTTGAAGCTGGCCACTCAGCGCGGCGTGCCGTTTGTGGAGCTGGACCGCGAGATTGAGCGCGAGGCCGGCACCAGCATGAACGAAATTTTTCTGCTGCACGGCCAGTCCGGCTACCGCCGCTACGAACGCCGCGCATTGTTTCGCATTGCGGAGGACCATGCCGACGGGGTGGTGATGACCACTGGCGGCAGCATTGTCAGCGAACGGGAAACTTTTGACCTGCTGCAAAGCCGCTTTTATTGCGTCTGGCTCAAGGCCAGCCCGGAGGAACACATGGCGCGAGTGGTGGCGCAGGGCGACATGCGGCCTTTTGACAGCACCCGCGGCGCGACGAATGAAGCGATGGAAGACCTGCGCCGCATTCTGGCCAGTCGCGAATCGCTGTATGCGCGCGCCGATGCCGTAGTGGACACCTCGTCCCGCACCCTCAAACAGAGCCTTAAAGACATGGAACGTGCCGTTCCAAGAACTCCCGTTCGGGCTGACCCTGTCGAAGCCCTTCGACGCTCCGCCAAACCCAGGACGGACCAGGCTCAGAGCGAGCTGATTTAAAAAGGAAACAACATGAATGCAATGACTGAACCCCTGCTGTTCAAGCAAACGATCGAAGGCCAGGAGCGAGAGCTGGTCAGCTTTGCCACGCACCCTTCGAAATACCAGCACTGGACTTTGAGCGTGGAGGGCGACGTGGCGCGCCTGAAGCTCGACATCAATGAAGACGGTGGTATCAAGCCCGGCTACAAGCTCAAACTCAACAGCTACGACCTCGGCGTGGATATCGAACTGCACGATGCGATCAACCGGATTCGTTTTGAGCACCCGGCCGTCAAGGTGGTGGTGTTTGAAAGCGGCAAGGAAAAAATCTGGTGCTCGGGCGCCAACATTTACATGCTGGGCCTGTCCACCCACGGCTGGAAAGTGAACTTCTGCAAATTCACCAACGAAACCCGCAACGGTCTGGAAGACTCGTCGCGGCATGACGGCCTGAAGGCGATTGCGGCCGTGACAGGCGCCTGCGCCGGCGGTGGCTATGAGCTGGCACTGGCCTGCGACCGCAT
>JBKJZS010000530.1:0-6480 GCA_046714915.1 Polaromonas sp.
ATGGATTTTTGCTCAGGGCTAGGCGCAAACCACAGCGATACCCGTAGGTATCGCGCGGATTTGCAACAACGCCCTGGGCGAAAAGACGCGGTTTTAAGTGCCAGATAGAGTGCAACACTGCACTAGCCCTGGTACAGCTTGCTGGCCATGTAGCCGGCGCGCACGCGGCGAATGCCAACCAGCAGCACAGCGCTGGTTGGCAATGCAATCAATACGCCGACAAAGCCAAACAGCTGCCCGAAAGCCAGCAGCGCAAAAATAACGGCCAGGGGGTGCAGGCCAATGCGCTTGCCGACCAGCCGCGGGGTCAGGTAAAAACTTTCGACCAATTGACCGGCGCCGTAGACGCCGACCACCACCAGCACACCGTACCAGCTGCCGAACTGCAAGATCCCGGCCAGAAACGCCAGAATCATGCCCAGGCCAAAGCCCAGGTAGGGAATGAAAAATGCCAGCCCGGTGAACACGCCGACTGGCACCGCCAGGTCAAAACCGAATAGCGCCAGCGCCACGCTGAAATAAATCGCCAGCACCCCCATCACCAGCAGCTGGCCGCGCAGGTACTGGCCCAGCACCGAGTCGGCCTCCTCGGTGAAACTGTCGAACGAAGCGCGCATTTTGGGCGGCACCAGTTCGAGCACGAGGGCGACAAACCGGTCCCAGTCCTTCAGCAGGAAAAACAGCGCCACCGGAATCAGCACGACATTGCCAATGATCGCCAGTGCGACACTGCCGCCCAGCTTCAACGATGACAGGAGCGATCCAAAAGCATCCTCAAAGTTGGCGCTGAGGTACTTGACGACAAAGGCCTTGATGCTCTCAACGTCCAGCGAGACCTTGATACCGAACTGCCCCAGCCATGGACCGAGCGAGTTGTTGATGCGGTCCGCCAGCACGGGCAATTGCTCGCGCAGCAAAGGTACTTCCTCGGCGAAAATCGGCACGACCAGCAGCAGGATGGATAAGAGAACCAGGAGAAACAGGGCTTCCACGATCAGCACTGCCAGCACACGCGGTAGCCGGCCCTGACCCAGGCCATCGAGTTTGTCCACCACCGGGCTCAGGGCATATGCCAGCACCGCCCCCACCACAAAAGGGGTCAGCACCGGCCCCAGAAACCACAGGGCCAGCACCACCAGCGCGGCGATCAGACACCAGGTCGCGGTGCTTTTTTGGGCAGAAGTAAATTGCATACAGCCTGACAGGGGGTGAACCCTTAGAATCTTAGGCTGGATTCTATCGGGCTTGCACATTCTGGTACGGCAACCCGGACTGAACCACAGCCAACCCTACTACCCAAGCAGCATGACCATTTCCCCCTCTTCCCCTTTGAACTACAAAGACGCCGGCGTTGACATGGACGCGGGCGACGCCCTGGTTGAACGTATCAAGCCGCTGGCCAAAAAAACCATGCGCGAGGGCGTGTTGGCAGGTATTGGCGGGTTTGGTGCCCTGTTTGAAGTGCCCAAGCGCTACAAGGAACCGGTGCTTGTCAGTGGCACCGACGGCGTCGGCACCAAACTGCGCCTGGCTTTTGAATGGGATATGCACGACACCGTGGGCATTGACCTGGTCGCGATGAGCGTCAACGATGTGCTTGTGCAAGGCGCCGAGCCCCTGTTTTTTCTGGACTACTTCGCCTGCGGCAAGCTCGATGTGGACACCGCCGTCGCCGTGGTCGGCGGCATTGCCAAAGGGTGTGAATTGAGCGGCTGCGCGCTGATTGGCGGCGAAACCGCCGAAATGCCCGGCATGTACCCCGATGGCGAGTACGACCTGGCCGGCTTTGCGGTGGGCGCTGTGGAGAAGTCAAAAATTCTCACCGGCCAAGAGGTCAAGCCCGGTGACGTGGTGCTGGGCCTGGCCAGCAGCGGCGTGCACTCCAACGGCTTCAGTCTGGTGCGCAAATGCATTGAACGCGCTGCCAGCGCCCTGCCCGCCACGCTGGATGGCAAACCCTTCAGAACCGCCCTGATGGAGCCGACCCGCCTGTATGTGAAAAACGTGCTGGCCGCCTTGGCGCTGCACCCCACGACCCCGGGGTCGTCCTCCGGAATCAAGGCGCTGGCCCATATCACCGGCGGCGGCCTGCTCGAGAACATTCCGCGCGTGCTGCCCGACGGTTGCGCGGCGCATTTGAAAAAAGGCAGCTGGCCGCAAACCGAGCTGTTTGCCTGGCTGCAAAAGACCGCCGCCATTTCTGACACTGAAATGAACCGCACCTTCAACAACGGCATCGGCATGGTGGTGGTGGTGGCTGCCGCCAGCGCCCAGGCCGCGGCGAAGACCTTGCGCGAAGCCGGCGAACAGGTTTACGAGATCGGGGTGATTGCGACACGTGGCGAGGGTGCCGCCGTCATCGTCGACTGATCCGCCAACGAGGGCCAACGGCAAGACCCCCTCCGATACGGCCCCATGCCCGTCAGCCCCAGCTCTTCACAGCGCCTCCCGGCGGGCATCTGGGCGCTGGGCTTTGTCAGTCTGATGATGGATATCTCTTCCGAGATGATCCACAGCCTGTTGCCAGTCTTCATGGTCACCGTGCTCGGCACCAGCATGTGGGCCATTGGTTTGATTGAAGGCATTGCCGAGGCCACCGCACTGATCGTCAAGGTTTTCTCCGGCGTGCTTAGCGACTACTGGGGCAAGCGCAAGCCTCTGGCCGTGTTGGGATATGGCCTCGGAGCCCTCTCCAAACCCCTCTTTGCCCTGGCGACGACCACCGGACTGGTGCTCACAGCCCGCATGATCGACCGCGTAGGAAAAGGCATACGCGGTGCGCCACGCGATGCGCTGGTGGCAGACCTCGCGCCGCCCGGCATGCGCGGCGCGGCGTTTGGGCTGCGCCAGTCGCTCGACACCGTGGGCGCCTTCGTCGGGCCGCTGGTCGCGATGGGCTTGATGCTGCTGTGGGCCAATGATTTTCGGGCCATTTTCTGGGTCGCCGTGATTCCGGCCTGCATGGCCGTAGCCTTGCTGCTGTTCGGCGTGCGCGAGCCCGAGCGCGTCCAGACCGCATCACGGCGTAACCCCATCAGCCGGGACAACCTGAGGCGCCTGAGCGCCCCGTACTGGCGGGTGGTCGCGATTGGCGCCGTTTTCACGCTGGCGCGCTTCAGCGAAGCTTTTTTGGTGTTGCGTGCAATGCAGGGGGGCCTGCCGGTCGCTTACACACCACTGGTGTTGATCGGCATGAACCTGGTCTATGCCCTGTGTGCCTATCCCTTTGGCAAGCTGTCGGATTCCATGAACCACACCACGCTGCTGGCCGGGGGTCTGGTCGTGCTGATTGCGGCCGATGTGCTGCTCGCCACCAGCGGACATTGGGCTTGGGTATGGGCCGGCATTGCGCTGTGGGGACTGCACATGGCCATGACCCAGGGGCTGCTCGCCACGATGGTGGCCGAAGCTGCACCGCCGGACTTGCGCGGCACCGCCTTCGGCTTTTTCAACCTGATGAGTGGCCTGGCGATGCTACTGGCCAGCACGGTGGCTGGTGTGCTCTGGGACCAGCTGGGCGCACCGGTGACTTTTGCCGCGGGCGCTTTTTTCAGCCTCGCGGCGCTGGCGCTGCTGTGGCGCTGGCGCAGCGCTTGCAGCCTGGGGTGAGAGCCGGAGCGGGTGGCGCGCCGGCGCGGGTCGGCCGCTTCCATGAGCATGGTGCAAGATGGGCGACTGTGAGCGCTCGGTGCCGGCCGCGCAACCCGGGCGCCGACGCATCCAGGGGGTAAGTGCACTCTGGCGCGTCCGACACCTTCAGCCGACGGCCAGGGATTCCCCAATTTTGAAGAACAGCGGCTGAAGCCGACGCGCCCGCGTTCCCGACGGACGAAGCCGTGTCAACTGTTTTGACGCCGCAATTGGGCCAGACGGTCGGCAATGGCATCCAGGTCCAGCGCATCTTCTGCATGGTCCAGGTAGGTTTGCAAATCAGGCACAGCGCGGCCCGCGTCGCCCTGCTGGGCCAGCGCCAGACCGCGGTCGCGGTATTCGGGCCAGGCCTCGGGGTGCAGCACGATCAGGCGATCCTGCACGGCAATCAGGCGCTGCCAGTCCTGCTGGCTTTTGTGAATTTCCTTGAGGTTGCGCAACATGCGGCCGATGATGTCGCGCGCGGGCACGGAATGCAGGTAGAGGCCGATCGGCACCTCGAAATCGTCGACCAGTCCGTTGCGTTGGCGAAACGGCTCCAGGCGCTCGGCCAGTTCTTCGCGGCTCAGTGACTGGCCGGAGAAAGGATCGATGACCACCTGGCCTTTGGGCAGGTTGACCTTGACCATGAAGTGGCCTGGAAATGCCACCCCACGGGCATTCAGCCCCACGCCGCCGGCCAGCTCCAGCCATAGCACCGCCAGCGTGATCGGAATGCCGCGGCGGGTTTTCAGTACCGCGTTCAGGTAGCTGTTGTCGGGGTCGTAGTAGTCATTGATGTTGCCGCCAAAGTTCAAATCGCGGAAGAAAAACTGGTTGAGCGCCCGCAGGCGCTGCAAGGCCGAAGCATCAGCCGGCAAACGGCGCTTCACGCGGGCCAGCAACTGGTCCACATCACCCAGTACCTGCTGCACATCCAGCTCAGGGTATTCGTCCTGGGCCACACTGACGGCCGCTTCCAGCAGCGGAAAATGTTCATCGCTTTGCACCAGACTGGCAAAGTACTGCAGGGCCGACGGGACCGCAAAATTCAAGGGCATGCCGCTACTTTCTCACAAAGCGCCGCGCGAAGCGAGAGCCACGTATTTGCAAAATGTTACCGACGCATCAACTGGCGCACTTTCAGGCCGGCCGCCCACAGTGCTCCGAAATAAATAGCAGCAGATGCAAACAGGACAAGGACCATCAGCCCGATACGCTTGAAAGATTCGGACCGCAGCGCCGTCCAGCTGACCGCCTGGGCGGCCCAGAGCAAAAACACCGCAAGCAGCGCGCTGGCCGCCAGCACTTGCAGCGCAAACCCGCCCCAACCTGGTGCTGGTTTGTAACTGCCGCGCTGCAGCAGTCCCAGCAACAGCCAGACGGCGTTGATTAACGCCCCTAGGCCTATGGCCAGCGCCAGCCCGGCGTGCTGCAGCAATGGCACCAGCGCCAGGTTGAGCAATTGGGTGATCACCAGCACCACCATGGCAATACGCACCGGGGTCCTGATGTCCTGGCTGGCGTAAAAACCCGGCGCCAGCACCTTGATGGCTACCAGCCCTACCAGGCCGGCGCCGTAACCCATCAGCGCCGTGGTGGTCTGCTGAACGTCGCGGTCGGTGAACGCGCCATAGTGGTACAGCGTGGCGACCAGCGGCTGGGCAAATGTAAGCAAGGCCACCGCGCTGGGTACTGCCAGCAGCACCACGATGCGCAGGCCCCAGTCAAGCATGGCGGAGTATTGGCCAGAGTCCCCGGCGGCACGGGCGGCGGCCA
Source organism: Polaromonas sp. (assembly GCA_046714915.1). Classification (GTDB taxonomy): domain Bacteria; phylum Pseudomonadota; class Gammaproteobacteria; order Burkholderiales; family Burkholderiaceae_C; genus Polaromonas. Next base: position 5,410 of record JBKJZS010000530.1, read on the forward strand.
GCTGCGGCATCAGCACCACGCCAATGGCCACTCCCAGCATGGCGGTCGGAAACTCCATCAGCCGGTCCGCGTAGGTCAGCCAGCTGACGCTGCCGGGCGTCAGGTGTGAAGCAATCTGGGTGTTGATCAGCAGCGAAATCTGGGCCACGCTGACGCCCAGCAAGGCTGGCACCATCAATCGGGCGATATTTCGGGTGGCAGAATCGGCCCAGGCCTCGCGGATGGAGGTCCATCCCAAGCCGATCCGGGGCAGCAAGCCGATCTTCAGCAAGGCCGGCACCTGCACCGCCAGCTGCAGCAAGCCGCCCAGCATCACGCCGGCGCCCATCGCATAAATGGGCTCAATCCCCTGCGCCTTGAGCCAGGGCGCACCGAGCCAGGCAGCGGCAATCATGGCGAGGTTCAGCAAGACTGGCGTGGCGGCCGGCACCGCAAAACGTTTCCAGGTGTTCAGAATGCCCGCCGACAGCGCCACCAGGGACATAAAGCCGATGTAGGGAAACATCCAGCGCGTCATGAACACGGCCGCCTCAAAGCCGCGCGGCTCCTGTTTCAGGCCACTGGCCATCAGCCACACCAGCACGGGGGCCGCCGCCACCCCGACGACGCAGGTCAGCAGCAGTGCCCAGGTCAGCAGCGTGGCGACCCGGTCAATCAGCAACTCGGTCGCGGCGTCACCGTGCTGAGCCTTGCTGGCCGCCAGCACAGGCACAAAGGCCTGGCTGAAAGCGCCCTCGGCAAACAAGCGCCGAAACAGGTTCGGAATGCGAAAAGCGACGTTGAAGGCGTCCGTCATGGCGCTGGCGCCGAAAGTCGAGGCCATCAGCAGCTCCCGCACCAGGCCGGTGATCCGGGAAATCAGTGTGAGCAGGGAGACGGTGGACGCGGCTTTGAATAGATTCACCCGCCGAGTTTATGCGCTGCCGCCGCCACACTCGGCATGCAGCAAATCCAAAGAATCCGGAAGCCAGCCGAAACCGCCACGGCGACCCACTGCGCGCGGCGAGAAAAAATTGCAACTACCGAGGGATCGTTTCAGACAAGGTAAATCACGCTTTGGGCAGGGTCACC
>JBKJZS010000531.1:0-2351 GCA_046714915.1 Polaromonas sp.
GCCCTGGAACGCGGCAAACATGGCGCCAGACACCCCACCAAAGGTCGCGCCCATGCCGAAGGCGAGCAGCTTCAAGTTACGGGTGTTGATGCCCATGGCCCTGGCCGCAATTTCGTCTTCGCGAATCGCCATCCATGCACGCCCGGTCCGGGAATTTTCAAGGCGGTGGCAAATGACGACCGAGATAATCACGAGCGCCAGAAAAAGGTAGTAATACATGGAAACCGCATTGACTTCGATGCCGAAGAAGTCGTGCGGCTTTCCCAGATCGAAGCCAAAAAACTTCACGGAGTCGATCTGGTTGATGCCTTTGGGCCCGTTGGTCAGGTTGATGGGGCGGTCCAGGTTGTTCAGGAACACGCGGATAATTTCACCGAAACCCAGCGTGACGATGGCCAGGTAGTCGCCGCGCAGCTTCAGCGTGGGCGCGCCCAGGATGATGCCGAAGAAACCCGCGAGCGCAGCTGCCAACGGGATGACGGCCCAGATCGGGAGGTGCAGCCCGTTCGGGAAGGCCGCCGCCACCGCCGGAAAAGCACTGGCCAGGTGGGGTGAGCTGAGCAATGCGTACAGATAGGCACCCACCGCAAAAAAAGCGACGTAACCCAGATCGAGCAGGCCGGCGTATCCGACCACGATATTCAAGCCGAGCGCCAGCAGTACATACAGCAGCGCCATATCGACAATGCGGACCCATGCATTGCCGCCCTGCTGCAGCAGCAATGGCAGCACCAGCAGACCGATCGCGACGACCAGAAAAGTGACGATTTTTTTTTGTTTCATGGAAGTTTCTCCTGGTGCGGCGGCTTTGTGACTGACCTAAGCCCGGTCCGCCACACGTTCACCGAGCAGCCCCGAAGGCCGCAGCGTGAGCACAAAAATCAGCACAATAAATGCAAAGATATCGGAGTACTGGCTGCCCAGAACGCCGCCTGTCCACGTTCCGAGATAGCCCCCGCCGATGGCTTCGATCAGCCCCAGCAATATGCCGCCCAACACCGCGCCACCGAGGTTGCCGATGCCACCGAACACCGCGGCGGTAAACGCCTTGAGGCCGGGCAGAAAGCCCATGGTGTGCTGCACCGTGCCGTAGTTGGACGCGTACATCACGCCAGCCAGCGCCGCCAGCACGGCACCGATGATGAAGGTCGCTGAAATGACGGTGTCGGGTTTGACGCCCATCAAGGCGGCGACGCGGGGATTTTCGGCGGTGGCCCGCATCGCGCGGCCCAGCCGGGTGTAGTTGACGAGGTACATCAAGATCGCCAGCGACACGGCGGTTGCGCCCAGAATGAATATTTGGGTAACGGTAATCACGGCCCCGCCGATCTGGAGTGGCTCAGACGGCAGCAAGGTCGGATAAGGTTTGTAGTTGGGTTTCCAGATGATCATGGCCAGCGTCTGCAGCAGGATGGACATGCCGATGGCGGTAATCAGGGGCGCCAGCTTGGGCGAATTGCGCAATGGCCGGTAGGCGATTTTTTCAATCGCAAAATTGAGCGCGCCGCAGACAACAAAGGCGATCAGCAGCGAGATCAGCAGGATCACCCAGCCCGGTGTGCCGGGCATGGCTTCCTGCATCCAGACGATGATGGTCCAGCTGGTCAGCGCGCCCACCATCAGCACCTCGCCATGCGCGAAGTTGATCAAATTGATGATGCCGTACACCATGGTGTAGCCCAGTGCAATCAGGGCGTACATGCTGCCCAGCACCAACCCATTGATGATTTGCTGAAGCAAGACTTCCATAGCGTGTTCTCCGATTCGATGAATACCAGACCGCAGGCCCGCGCCGGATTTGCTGAAACCTGCCCACCCATTGCAGGGTCTGACAAAAAATCCGCCTATTGGTGAGGCGAGCTGGTGCCGAATAGTAACGAAGGGCGTTGAGCCAGAAGCGCGCGACAGGCGTTGTTTTCGCGGGGTAAACCCCTTAAGAGGAATGGCACTTACCTAAGCCAAAAGCGCCGTCATCCGGACTTGATCCGGGATCCATGCCGCATGTCCCACTGCACAGGCCCGCGAGGCATGGATTGCGGGTCAAGCCCGCAATGACAACTTCAGGCCTCATCCACGTCCCCGCCAGTTGGTGACAGTCAAAATGAACCCCGGCTCACGCCCGGGCGACAGGTTTCTCGGTATTCGCGGTTTAAGTAAGTGCCATTCCCCTTATAGGGAGACTTTTTTGGAGGTGGGATTTTCCCGCGCCTGGTTTTCCTGCTGACTCAGTTCTTCTGGCTGTTCTTTGCCTTCAGTTCTTGTAGCTTCTCGGCAATCCGGATTTCCAGCCCGCGGTTCACCGGCCGGTAAAAGCCGGGTGCCGCCATGCCATCGGGCAAGTAACTTTCGCC
>JBKJZS010000532.1:0-2148 GCA_046714915.1 Polaromonas sp.
TGTGCGCGACGCCCACCGCGCACTGGATCGAAGTGCTGGACGCCGCCGGCGGGCTGCGCCATGCGTCCCTCCAGCTCAAGGACGGGATGCTGATGCCTTGGGACACGCCGGGGATCGGGCTGGAGTGGCGCGAGGACATGGTCGCGCGGCACCGGGTGTGACGTGAAGGTCCAGGGTCTTGGGAGCTATCCGGTCACTGGCGACTGGTGGACTTCCCACCGTCTGCTAGACAGTTCGGGCTAAGGCTAAGCCTAAGGCTGCCACTTGACCGCTCTCGCTGGTCTAGTGGACATGAAAAAACGAAATGTATGGTTTCTCGCCACGGCTGACATTGCCATGCACGCTGCACTGGGCCGGGTCGTGCAGGAGTGCCAGATGATTGCTCAAAGCTTCGGGGACCCTGCGCAATCGGAAGGGCGACTGGCCGACCGCGTTCTCCTGCTGGCTCAGTCGCTCCAATGGCGTCAAGCCTCCCAGTCCGGAATGCGGCGTTCCATAGCCTTATCCAACCAAGGCACATCAATGGGGCCAAGTCTTGCATTCACACAACTAGCACCCATTAGCTATAAATTCAATAGCTGCCAGCGCACGTAATACCTGGGCTACAGGCCTCCGGCGCGCTGGCCGCGGCCCTGTCAGAGGTCGGCGCTGCCCGGAATGGCGGGTACCGCCTGGCCCTATGGCGAGCGCGGTGGGGCATTCACGATTTGTAGCTCTGGTCCAGGCGCTCCAGTTTGCGGATCAGCGACGGCCAGGCAAAGGCGCCGCCCAGCCCGCCGGTTTGCACGCGCATCGCTTCGGCCACCCCCTGGACGATCAGGGGGTTGATCGGGGTCAGCGCGCCGCCACCGGCTTGGGCGTCAATCTGGATGCGGCAGGTGTTCTCGAAGGTGTACATGCTCAAAAACGCATCGGGAATGGTCTTGCCAACCGTCAGCAGGCCGTGGTTGCGCAACATCAGGAAGTTGGCGCCGCCCAGAGAGGCCTGCAGGCGCGGCTTTTCGTCATCCCGAAACGCCACGCCTTCGTAGTCGTGATAAGCCAGCGACGCCAGCACAAAGGTCGACTGCTGGCTGATGGGCAGCACGCCCGCTTGCTGGGCGCTGACAGCGACGCCGGCCCGGGTGTGGGTGTGCAGCACACAACCCGCATCGCTTCTCGCTTCATGCACGGCGCTGTGAATCACAAAACCGGCGGGGTTGACGGGGAAGGGCGAGTCAATCACCTTGTTGCAATGCCCATCGACCTTGACCAGGCTGGATGCGGTGATTTCGTCAAACATCAGGCCGTAGGGGTTGATGAGAAAGTGGTGCGCGCCGGGGCCTGTCAGCTGCTCGGGCAGCTTGGCGCTGATGTGGGTAAAGACCAGATCGCTCCAGCCGTAGAGCGCCACCAGCCGGTAGCAGGCGGCAAGGTCGCAGCGCAACTGCCACTCTTCAGCGCTGACGACTTGCTTGAGTGAGGGGATATGCATGGTCATGCCTCCTGCCGAGCCGCCTCAAGGCGGGCAGGCGCCGGCCCGGGGGGCAATGAACAACTATGAATGTGGGGGTACATCTTGTCTCCAGGTGGTTTTTCAAGCGAATGCTGTAGGGCACGATACGACGGGACTTGGCGCTTGACTGTCGCAAACTTAACAAGGGTGAGTCGGCCGGCTGCCGTCGCAGCGCGGCTCTGACAGACCTGATCTTGAATAAAAAGTGCCACTGGCCCAATCAATATGGGCATAGTTAGCTATGTATATCGTAGCAAATTGCGCGTTTTGCCGGAATCAGATTCGCTCGAAAATCGCCGCAATGCCCTGTCCGCCGCCAATGCACATGGTGACCAGCGCGTAGCGGCCCTGAATGCGCTGCAACTCGTGCAAGGCCTTGACGGTGATCAGCGCCCCGGTCGCACCAATCGGGTGACCCAGCGAAATGCCCGAACCGTTGGGGTTGACTTTGGCCGGGTCCAGACCCAGGTCGCGGCTGACGGCGCAGGCCTGTGCGGCAAAGGCTTCGTTGGCCTCGATCACGTCGAGATCGTTTACGGTGAGGCCGGCTTTCTTCAGCGCCATCTGGGTCGCAGGCACCGGGCCGATTCCCATGTATTTCGGGTCCACCCCCGCGTGCGCATAGGCGACCAGCCGGGCCAGCGGCTTCAGGC
>JBKJZS010000533.1:0-9591 GCA_046714915.1 Polaromonas sp.
CCCTGCTGGGGCAGGTGCATGCGGGCAGCGTCTACTGGAAGTGGTGCGACCGGGTGAGCCCGCGCCTGCCCTGGAGCGGCCAAGGCGACTCGGGTGTCGGCCTGACGCTCTCCACCTACGGCATCCAGACTTTCACCCGGCCCAAGGCCTGGCACCTGCGCCAGCTCTGAACCCGGGCACGACAACCGCAATCCCCCCGGCACTTGACCGAGGCAAGCCAGGCAAACCAGCGCGATCAGCGGGCAAAGTGGGCGCCTCGGGGCGCATCGCGACGCAAAGGCGGGCTGCCGCCCTGGCGTCAGCTCAGGTGCTTGCCCACAATGCCGGCCAGCTCAAACATAGTCACCTGCGGCTTGCCAAATACCGGCAGCAGCTTGGCGTCGGCATTGATGGCGCGCTTGTTGGCGGCGTCCTGCAGGCCCTCGGCCTTGATGTAGTCCCACAGTTTTTTGATGACCTGGGTGCGTGCCACCGGCTCGGCGCCAATCACAGCGGCCAGCGCGTTGCTGGGTTTGAGGCCTGTACCGGCGGTGGTTTTGCGGGGTGCTTTGGCGGTCACTGTTTTGGCGGGCGCTTTTTTGGCAGCTACTTTTTTCGCAGCCACCTTTTTCGCAGCAGGTTTGTCGACGGCGCTCTTGGCCGGTGCCGTTTTGGCCGCCACCGTTTTTCCAAAGGGTGTTTTGACAGTGCCCGATTTGGCAGCCGCCGGTTTGCGCGGCGGAAACTTCGACGGGGCAAATTCAAAGTTGACCTTGCCGGCTTCCTTGTCCCAGGCCAGGAAGGCCTTGAAGGCGCGCCGGGTACGCATGGAAACAAACTTGTCCAGCAAATCGGTTTTTCCGGTGGTCAGCAGCTTGTGCATCTGCTCCCGCTCCACCGGCTGCTGCAAAATCATCTGGCCGGTCTTGAAGTCGCAGCTCGGCGTGGGCTGGGTCAGCGTCGGCACCGATTTCTCGCAGACATAGTTCTTGCCGAGTTCGAACACGGACGAGGCGCATTTGGGGCAGGCGCCCAGCGACTGCTGGCCGCTGAAATCGACAATCTCGCCGGACTCCGCGTTCTTGTCGTCGCCGAAGTCGAACTCGAGCTTGTAATTCTTGGTCTCTTCGTCGAACTTGATGACCATCTCGGCGGTGAAGGGCCAGCCCGCCTTGGAGCGAAAGCCGTCCAGCGGCCCGATTTTTTTGTCGCGCAGAAACTGCTCGACCTCGGCCACTTCGAAGGTGCGGCCGGCCGGGGTTTTGCCGAAGGAAAAACCGCAGCCGCTGTCACCGCCTTCCCCGTTCTTGCCGTTTTTTCCGGTGCAGGTGTAGCGCCGGTAGTTTTCCTTGATGACACCGCCACAGTTGGGGCAGGGCGCCTGCAAGGTCGCGTAGTCGCCGGGGATGGTGTCCTTGTCGTAGCCCTTGGCCTTGGCCACCAGGCGCTCGGTCATCACCGCAATTTCGGCCATGAAGGTCTCGCGGCTCAGCTTGCCGTGCTCCATCTGCGCCAGCTTGTATTCCCACTCGCCGGTCAGGTCGGCGCGCGAGAGTTCTTCGACACCGAGGCCGCGCAGCAGGGTCATCAGCTGGAAGGCCTTGGCGGTCGGAATCAGCTCGCGGCCTTCGCGCAACATGTATTTCTCGGCAATCAAACCCTCGATGGTGGCGGCGCGGGTCGCCGGTGTGCCCAGGCCTTTTTCCTGCATGGCTTCACGCAGCTCGTCATCTTCCACCGTCTTGCCGGCGCCTTCCATCGCGCCGAGCAAGGTCGCTTCGCTGTAACGCGCCGGCGGCCGGGTTTTCAGGCCCTTGGCTTCCACCACGTCGGCGCGTACCATCTCGCCGGGTTGGACCGGCACCAGGGTTTTGCTGTCCTTCTCGTCGGTGTTTTCGTCCTCGGCTTCCTTGCCGTAAATCGCCAGCCAGCCCGGCTTGAGCAGCACCTTGCCTTCGGTCTTGAAGCTGTGGCCGACGGCCGCCGCAGCGTCGGGCCGCCCCAAGCCAGGCACGGCCCTCTCGGGGGGCAGTGCAGTACGCGCAGCGACAAGCGTGGGGGTCACTGTTGTTATGCGGGTGGTCACCAGGTATTCGGCGCTCGGGTAAAACACCGCCATGAAGCGGCGCACCACCAGGTCGTAAAGTTTTTGCTCGGCGTCACTCAGGCCGCTGGGCGCCTGCAGGGTGGGGATGATCGCAAAGTGATCACTGACCTTGCTGTTGTCAAAAATGCGTTTGCTGGGCTTGATGTAGTTGCCCTTGAGCGCGGTCGCGGCATGCGGCGCCAGGTGTTTCATGGCGCTGCCGGCCAGCATTTCAAAGGTCTGCTTGACGACCGGCAAGTAGTCTTCGGGCAACGCACGGGAATCGGTCCGCGGGTAGGTCAGCGCCTTGTGGCGCTCGTACAGGCTTTGTGCAATCGACAGCGTGGTCTTGGCCGAGAAACCAAACTTGCCGTTGGCCTCGCGCTGCAAGGAGGTCAGATCAAACAGCAGGCCCGAGGCCTGGGTGGTCGGTTTGCTTTCCTCGGTGACCGTGGCGGCCTTGCCGCGCACGGCCTCGGCAATCGCCCGCGCTTCGCGTTCGGACCAGACCCGGTCGGCCTTCAGCTCGGCGTCGGGCTCGGCATTGTCGGCGTTGGCAGCGGCTTTTTTCCAGGTCGGGTCAAACCACTTGGCCGGGTACTCGCCGGCGTCGGCCAGAAAGCTCGCGTGCACTTCCCAGTAGTTTCTAGAGATGAACTTGCGGATTTTTTCCTCGCGCTCGACCACCACCGACAGCGTGGGTGTCTGCACGCGGCCGACCGTCGTCAAAAAGAATCCGCCGTCACGCGAGTTGAAGGCCGTCATCGCGCGCGTGCCGTTGATGCCGACCATCCAGTCGGCCTCCGAGCGGCAGCGCGCCGCGTCGGCCAGCGGCAGCATCTGCTCGTCCGTGCGCAACGTGGCAAAACCTTCGCGGATCGCGGCTGGAGTCATCGATTGCAGCCACAGCCGCTTGACCGGGTGCGCGCTTTTGGCGTATTGCTGGATCAGGCGGAAGATCAGCTCGCCCTCCCGGCCGGCATCGCAGGCGTTGACGAGTGCGCCCACGTCCTTGCGTTTGGCCAGCCTGACGATGGCGTTCAGCCGCGTCTTGGTTTTGTCGATGGGCTTGAGGTCAAAGTAGGGCGGAATCACCGGCAAATTGGCAAAACTCCATTTGCCGCGCTTGACATCAAACTCTTCCGGCGCCTGAATCTCGACCAGATGGCCGACCGCTGAGGTGACTACCCAGTCGTCGCTCTCAAAATATTCGTCATGCTTTTCAAACTTGCCCGCGGTGGGCGTGATGGCGCGAACAATGTCCTGCGCCACCGAGGGTTTTTCTGCAATCACCAGAGTTTTCATAAGAACTTCTTCAAACCTTCTACATCTTCGGGAAACATTTCCCCGGCTTCTGCAAACACTACTTTTCCGCCCCGCCCATCAGCCTGCAGGACCACCACCACGGGCAGGCCGCGCGGCTTGGGCAACACTTCGGCAATCTGCGGCGTATACATCGCTGCCGGAAAGCGGTAGCCCCTGGCCTTGATATAAGCCACCGCTGCCTCGGGCCGGCTGTCCATCGACAGGGCCAGAACCTCCAGTCCCCGGGCCCGCTGCGCCCGCCACAAAGCCTCTATATGGGGCGACTGAAGCGCACAAAAAGGGCACCAGCTGGCCCACCAGTAAACCACAAGCACCTTGGCCTGCCCGCTGAACGGCATCCAGGGACGGCCATCAAGCAGGGTCAGACCGGGCACTTGCAGCACACCGCCAAGCTCGGGCAAGGGTTTTTCGGCACTCTTGCCCACCGTCCCCAACGCGGTGCCCGGTGCTGCCAGGACAGCCAGTGACTGGATCATCTTGCGACGGTTTAACAAGGCTTGCTCCTCAGGCGCATCACTACAATAGCGAGTTCGCGCGTAGGTACGCGCGCACCCGCATGTGCGCGCACATGCATGAATTAACCATACCAAAAAAACTTGCCGTGTCAAAAACTCAGGTCTCTGCCTCCTCTTCCAGCCCGGCCGCAAGCCCCCCTGCCGCAGCGGGCCGCCGCATTCAGACCCGCCGCTCCGGTGTGCATGGCAACGGCGTGTTCGCCGTACAAAACCTGGCCGAAGGCGAGACCCTGATTGAGTACGTCGGCGAGGTCGTGACCTGGAAAGAAGCGCTGCGCCGCCATCCACACGACCCGACAGACCCGAATCACACCTTTTACTTTCACATCGATGAAAAGCATGTGATCGATGCCAAGTACGGCGGCAACTCGTCGCGCTGGATCAACCACAGCTGCGCACCGAACTGCGAAGCTGACGAGGAAGGCGGGCGCGTCTTTATCAAGGCGCTGCGCAACATCAAGGCCGGTGAAGAACTGTTTTACGACTACGGCTTGATCATTGACGCCAAGTACACCAAAAAGCTCAAGGCCGACTACCCCTGCTGGTGCGACGCCAGAACCTGCCGCGGCACCTTGCTGGCGCCGAAGGAGGGCGTGAAAGAAAAGAAGGTCAAAAACGAAGAGAAACCGAAGGAGGCCAAAAAGGGTAAAAAGGGCTAAGTCCTTTCACTTTTCCCTTTAAAGCCCTTGCGCTCCCCATGAGCTCCCCCCTGACTGCCCCCCTCACCTGGCCGGCCGAGGCCATCTGGGAAGCCGTGGCGCCGGTGTTGCCCGGCTTCACGGTCGAGGTGCTGCCGCAGATCGATTCGAGCAACACGGAGCTGATGCGGCGTTTCCGGGCGGCGGGGCCCGCAGCTGCCGCGCCCGTGCTGCTGGTGGCCGAGCAGCAAACCGCCGGCCGCGGCCGCCTCGGCCGCAGCTGGCAAAGCCATGCCGGTGACAGCCTGACCTTTTCACTGGGCCTGCCGCTGCAGCCGGCCAGCTGGTCGGGCCTGTCACTGGCCGTCGGCATCAGCCTGGCCGAGAGTCTGGACCCGGGCAGCACGGTCCCAGCCGCCATACGTCTGAAATGGCCCAACGACCTGTGGCTCACCGACGCGCAGGGCGAGCGCAAGCTGGCCGGCATTCTGGTCGAAACCGCCAGCTGGGGCGAGCTTCGTTATGTGGTCATCGGGGTTGGCATCAACGTCCGGCCGCTGGCGGCGGCGCTGACCGACTCGCCTGGGGTCGCCGGCCAGCCGGCCCCCATGGCGCCCGCCTCGCTGCAAGACTTGCTGCCCGGCCTGACGGTGGGTCAAGCACTGCTGCGCGTGGCGGCACCGCTGGTGCAGGCGGTGCAGGCTTTCGGGCTGTTTGGTTTTGCGCCGTTTCAGGCGCGCTTTGCGGCGCGGGACGCACTGTCGGGGCGTGCCGTCCAGCTGTCCGACGCGACCCAGGGCGTGGCCCATGGTGTTGGCGAAAACGGTGCGCTGCTGGTGCATACTGCGGCTGGCATGAAAGAAGTCACCAGCTCCGAAGTCAGTGTCCGGCCCGCAAGCAGTCATGCCGGGCCGGCCGGCCCAGCCACCGGAAGTGCGCGCGCATGCTGAGACTGCTGGTGTTGGTGCTCGCACTGGCCAATGCCGCTTACTGGGCCTGGTCGCAAGACCTGCTGGCCCGCTACGGCGTGGCTCCGAGCGTGCAATCCGAGCCCCAGCGCATGACGTCGCAAATCCGGCCCGAGGCCATCCAACTCTTGACGACCGACGAAGCCAGGCGACTGGAAAACGGCGGCGTCGCGCTCAGCGCCTCTGCGCCTGGCGCCGACCCGGCCACCCCCGAATGCCTGCAGAGCGGGGTGTTTAACGAGCAGCAAGCCGCCCGCCTGCGCGCCCGCCTGGAGGCCGCACTGCCGGCCGGTAGCTGGCAGCTCGAAACCAGCAACGAGTCGGCACGCTGGATTGTCTATATGGGCAAATACAACAACGCGGAGGCCCTGGCCAAAAAACACGCCGAGCTGCGCGAGCTGGGCCTGCCGTTTCGGGCGGTCAGCAGTGAAGCCCTGGCGCCCGGGCTGGCGCTGGCCACCTTCTCCTCGCAAGCCGATGCCGACACCGAACTTGCACGCGTGACCAACAAGGGTGTGCGCACCGCCAAAGTGGTGCAAGAGCGCGCCGAAACACGCGGCCAGATCCTCAAGCTGGCGACCGTCGATGCCGCTTTGCGCGCGCGGCTGGGCTCCCTCACGTCGCTGCTGGACGGCAGGCCACTGCAGCCCTGCCGCTAACGGTTTTTCGCCAGCACTAAAGTTGCCACTTTTTCGTTGCTGCCTGCGCCTGCCGGTCACTTCTATTGAAATCCGGCCATTGACCCTGAAGCGGACTGTGTGCGCACAGGCCGCTTGAACAGCTTGTGCACAGCGCGCGCATCCACGGTGCGCGGGATCCTTGTCGGTGCCGCTGTGCCAGACCAGGCGCACCTCGCAGACAGGGGCGCCGGGAATGCCCCAGACCCTGAAGTCATAGCGGGTGCGTGCCGCGCCCGGGGCCGGACTTGCGATCTGGTGCGCGATGGCGCATAGTATGGAATCGACGGGCTCGGGCGGCTTCATCGGTGGCGCTGTCCTGAAGTTGCCTTGTCGCTTTGCACCAGGAGGCTGTCATGTCAATCCCCTCACGTCTGTCCAACTACCTCGACCAGCGCGGCGCACGATACGAAATCCATGCGCACGAACCCAGCCGCTGCAGCGCAGAGACCGCCCGCGCGGCGCAGGTCTCGCCCCACCAGCTCGCCAAGTCGGTGATCCTCGAAGACGACACCGGCTGCTTGATGGCCGTCGTGCCGGCCGACAAGACCGTCAGGCTGGGCCATCTGTCCCAGCTGCTCGGCCGCAAGGAATTGCGACTGTCCGACGAGAGCCGCATCGCGCTGCTGTTCGAAGACTGTGATCGCGGCGCGGTGCCTCCTGTCGGCATGGCCTGGGGCATGGAGACTATCGTCGACGATGAGCTCGAAGCCAACGACGTGGTCTACATGGAAGGCGGCGATCATCAGTGCCTGCTGCGGATGTCGCACGAGCAGTTCCACGAGCTGATGAGCGCGGCGCGGCACGGACATTTCTGCAGGACGCCGCTGCATTGATCCGGAGGCGCCGCAACACAGGAGACCCCGATGGACGAAGACACATTCAACCTCAGCATTCGCAAGTTTTTAAAGGTGGTTGGCGTCAACTCGCAGCGCGAGATCGAGCAGGCCGTCGCGGGGGCCATCGCCAGCGGCGCCCTTGCCGGAACAGACACGCTGGCGGCGACCGTGACCCTCGAGATCGCGGCGCTGCAGCTCAAAGTCAAGTTCGACGGCGACATCACACTGCAGTAACTCCCCATGAGCGCGACGCGGAACCGCTTCAAGCAAGCGAACGCCCCCTTGGGGGGCAGCAAGGACACGCAGTGCCGGGCGTGGGGGCTGCGATGAGCGCTCCAAGCGAGCTGCAGGCAACAGTGGCAGCGCTCGTGCAGAAGGGCAAGGGCATTCTTGCCGCCGATGAAAGCGGGCCGACGATCGCCCGGCGATTCAAGACGATCAGCGTGGAGTCAACCGAAGAAAGCCGGCGCGCCTGGCGCAGCCTGATGCTGGCTGCGCCCAGGCTCGGCGAGTTCGTCAGCGGCGTCATCCTGCATGAGGAGACGCTCGGCCAGTGCGCCGAGGATGGCGCGCCCTTGCCGCAATCGGCTGCGCGGCAGGGCATCGTTCCCGGCATCAAGGTCGACGCGGGGAAGATTCCACTGGCGGGGGCGCCGGGCGACGAGATCACGGAGGGTCTGGACGGACTCGCGCAACGTATTGATGCGTACAAGCGGCAGGGCGCCCGCTTTGCCAAATGGCGCGCCGTCTACAACGTCTCCGACACGCTGCCGAGCCCCTTCGCGGTCGAAGCCAATGCGGATTCCCTCGCGCGTTACGCTGCGATTTGTCAGGAGTGCGGCATCGTGCCAATTGTCGAACCCGAGGTCCTGATCGACGGTGACCACACGCTGGCGCGCTGCGCCGAAGTCACCGAGGTCGTGCTGCATGCGGTATTTCACGCGCTGCATCGGCATCGGGTCGTGCTCGAGCACATGCTGCTCAAGCCGAGCATGGTGGTGCCTGGCAAGGAGCACGCGCAACAGGCCTCGCCGGCCGAGGTCGCCATCCAGACGATCCAGATCCTGCGGCGCACGGTGCCTGCGGCGGTTCCGAGTGTCAATTTTCTGTCCGGCGGCCAGACGCCTGCAGAAGCAACGGCCAATCTCGATGCGATGAACCGGCTCGGCCCCCAACCTTGGCAGTTGAGTTTCTCGTACGGCCGAGCGCTGCAAGAGCCAGCCTTGCAGGCCTGGGAGGGGCAAGCCGCCCATGCGCGCAAGGCCCAGGACGCGCTGTTCAAGCGCGCCCGCCTGAACAGCGCAGCGTGCCAGGCCAGCTACACCGCTGCGATGGAAGCTGCCGATCCGTAATTTCGCCTAGAGTGACGCCGAACAGATGTCAGGGCGGGGCGCCTGCCAATAGTACCGACATCTATGAGGCACGGGACAAGTGTTCGCGATGGCATAGCAGGCCTGTCAGGCAGGATCAACCTCGCTGGCCGGCGATGTAGTGTTCGAGTTGCTCGATGATGAATTTCTGTTCGGAGAGGATGTCCTTGACCAGATCGCCGATGGAGACGAGGCCGGTCAGTCTGCCGCGATCCATCACCGGCAGATGGCGCAGGCGGTGCTCGGTCATCAGCGCCATGCATTCCTCGCTGGTGTGCTGGGGGGGCACGATCATGACCAGGGTCGTCATGATGTCGCGCAGTGCCGTCTCCTTCGGCAAGCGTGCCATCAAGACCACTTTGCGCGCGACGTCGCGTTCGGTGACGATGCCAATGACCTGATCGCGTTCCACGACCACCAGCGCGCCGATGTTCTTCTCTGTCATCAGCTGGACGGCATCGAACACCGAGGCTGCGGGCCCGATGGTGTGAACGGCCAACTCGACTTTCGACTTGAGGATGTCTACCACAGTTGTCATGACAATCTCTCCCCGCTCCAAAGCGGCTGGGTCCACTGCTGGGCGAGGTCGCCCAGGTGGTTGAAGCTTGAGGTGGCGGTGTTCTGGTGAGTTCTTCAGGAGGGTGCTTGCCAGCCTGAAACCATCGAAGAGGAAACCGCCATGGAACATCGTAAGGCAAAAACTGTCTTGAAGGTAGTGCATCGCAACGACTGCGCGCTGGCAGTCAGCGGGGCGTGTTTACGCTGAGGCGCAGAAATCCAGCAACATAATGCACGGACGGGGCGATTTGTTGTTGCGCCCAAAAGCTCAGGCAACACATTCAGTTACATGGCGTGGAGGCGGACGTCATGTTGACCTCAGCGAGCGAACAGTCGGAAGCGGTGCTGGCACTCAAAGGCGGACTTGATCCGGGATCCATATCCAGGGAGTGGGTCGAGTCCGCGTTGACCGGTCAACATTTTTGTCACGCCAGCTCAGGCGAGTCGAAGCCGCTCTATTTTTCATAGCTGCTCGCACCCACCCCTTATGGGTTGAGGGTCGTTTTAACCTAGAAACGGCTGTTGGATGCGCCCGAGGGTGCCGTGATTGGCGTGCCAGGCAAGGCGAGACAACGCAGTGGGCTCCTGCCCACAAGGCGGAGCAACGCAGCATGGCGCGTCAAGCGCGGTGCAAT
>JBKJZS010000534.1:0-1244 GCA_046714915.1 Polaromonas sp.
ACGGTGTTGCACCAGCCCGGCAGGTCTTCCAGGTGCTGGTGTGCTTCGCGGCGTACCGTTGCGGCCTTGAGAGGCAGCACGATGCCCAATTCGGACAGCAGGCCGCGAATGCGGTTGATCAGCGCGGTGCGCTGCTCCACATACCCCTGGCGGGCCCGGTGCACGAACAGGCGGGACTGCTGCTCGATGCTCTTGACCGGAACAAAGCGCATGTTGGGGCGAATCACCGCCTCACAGATGGCAGCCGCATCGGCCGCATCGTTCTTGCCGCGCTTGCCGCTCATGCGATACGGGATCACAAACTTCGGCGCCATCATGCGAACCGTGTGGCCAAACTTGGCGAACTCCCTGGCCCAGTGATGGGCACCAGAACAGGCCTCCATGCCAATCAGGCAGGGCGGCAGGTTGGCGATGAGTTCAATCAGCTTGGCGCGCGCCACCTCAGGGCGCACCAGCACGGGCTTGCCGGACTCATCCACGCCGTGGACAGCGAAGACGTTCTTGGCGAGGTCAATTCCAACGGTTACGATAGCCATGATTTCCCCTCTCAGGTGAGTTGATGAAAAGTTTGACCTCTCCATCGTGGCACTCAGTTGCCGCAAACCGCAAGTCTCTCGACTTGCGGCTCGCTTGGGACGGGGAAGTCCCATTCATTCGTTAGGCGTCACATGCCACTACATCTTTCCACTCATGAAGCAAGAGCGGAGGGGCTTCCGGGTTCCGATGTGTTCAGGTATTCGCACCTTCTGTATCGCGATGAGCTGCACCGAGACCACGGCGCTGTTAGATTGAACGTTGAGGCGCTGCGCGCCTTCGGAGACACCATCCTGATCGCCAGGCGTGCAGAACTTAAAAGTGAACAGGCGGCAGTCGCTACCTGGCTCGCTCTAGGAGCATTCGACAGTGGTCATGCGTACCCATGGGGCGCTGTCTCCATGGCACGCATGGAGTACATCAACTACGAGCATCTGAAGATTGCCTGCGGCTTTGAGCTTCACTTGAAGGCTCGGCTACTGGCGCGTGACATCGTCATTCATGAGATCGACTCAAAGGCAACGGGCTGCAAAGACTTAGCTGCCGAACAATCTCGGCGTCCAATCACACGAGAGGAGTTCTTCAAAGTCGCGGAATACAAGTTTGACGGAACGTCGAACTATCTGCCAGGCTTGAAACAAAGCTCCCTTCGCTTTTCATGGCTTACGGAGAAGCCAGAATACGCAAATGCGATCGGGCTACCAACCACC
>JBKJZS010000535.1:0-2344 GCA_046714915.1 Polaromonas sp.
TGCGCATCACGCGCGGCGACGATTTTCAGAGTCTGAATGTCAAAGGCCTCTACCCGGCGGGTGAAGGTGCCAGTTACGCGGGCGGTATTTTGTCGGCGGGCGTGGACGGCATTGAAGTCGCCGAGGCGGTAGCGATCAGCATCACAAGCCGGACCACCGTTCCGTGAAAAAAGCCGCTGCAGGTGCAGCGGCTGTTGGGTCAGCCAGCGGCCGGCTTAAACCTGGCCGGGCTGGCCGGGCTGGGCCGCCTGCAGCGCCGCGATACGCTCTTCAATCGGCGGATGCGTCGCGAACAGCTTGCCGATGCTGCCCGTGATGCCCATCGCCTGAATCGCCTTGGGCAACTCGCCGGGCACCATGCCGCCCAGCCGCGCTAGCGCATTGATCATCGGCTGCTTGCGGCCCATGAGCTGCGCAGCACCGGCATCAGCGCGAAACTCGCGATGCCGCGAAAACCAGGCCACGACGATCGCCGCCGCAAAACCGAGCACGATGTCCAGCACAATGGTGCTGACATAGTAGCCAATGCCGGGCCCTGAGCTGCTGCTGCCCTTGCGCAAGAAGCTGTCAACGGCATAACCAATGACCCTGCTCAGGAACACCACAAAGGTGTTCATCACGCCCTGAATCAGCGCCATCGTGACCATGTCGCCGTTGGCGATGTGGGCCACCTCGTGGCTGATCACCGCCTCGATTTCTTCACGCGTCATGCCTTGCAGCAAACCGGTGGAGACCGCGACCAGCGCCGAGTTCTTGAAGGCGCCGGTGGCAAAGGCATTCGGCGCACCTTCAAAAATACCGACCTCCGGCATGCCAATGCCGGCCGTGTTGGCCAGTTTGCGGACGGTCTCGACAATCCAGGCTTCGTCGGCGTTTTGCGGGTCATTGATGATGCGCACGCCCGCACTCCACTTGGCCACCGGCTTGCTGATCAGCAGCGAGATGATGGCGCCGCCGAAGCCAATGACGAGGGCAAAGCCGAGCAGCATGCCAAGATTCAAGCCGTTGGGCGTGAGAAAACGGTTGACACCCAGCAGGTTGGCGACAATGCCCAGCACCACCACCACGGCCAGGTTGGTCATGACAAATAAGAAAATGCGTTTCATATAACTCCGTGAGGTCGACAATAAAAGTACGCAGCGGAAAACTTCCTTGCGCAAAAGATGGGGCCCGGTCCGTCCATATCAAGTCGCCGTACCTTGCAAGCCGCGCGATTTTTTAGGCGTTATGGAACTCTGCGCGGGCGAAATACAACAGAGTCATCATAAAAGGAAAAGTTCGCGTTTTCCGGCCACCAGCCCGGCACCCCCAACACCGGCAAGGGTGCAAAGGGTTTGCCGGCCAGCTTCTCGACCGTCAGGTCCGCGGCCAGCCGAACGTCCAGATCCGCTATCGAATCAGTGGCTATTTCTGCCCGGTACACATGGGCGGTGATCGGTTTTCGGGGCTGAACCAGCTTCTCCAGCAGCGCATGGCCAAACAGATGCAGCTGGGCCTGCGACCACAGCGGCCGCAGCTCGATGAACAGCTTCTGCCAGTCTTTCTCGATCAGCGCCTCCCACAGTGCTTGCGGTGCCATCAGGAAGGCCGCATTTTCGTCAAACACCGTGAGCGCGTCACGCACCGGGCCGCGCACCGGCCGAACACCTGCAGCCTCAATCTCGGCCGCCTGCAACTGGTTGAGTTTTTTCTTGGTGTTCGGAAAACGCAGCCAGCACACGCCATTGAAAAAATCATGCAGGTTGTCGCGCGTCGGGCACTTCCCGCTGCGAAAAATATACTGCTCATAGGCGGCATCGCCGGGCAGTTCGCTCTGGGGGACAAAACGCACCGGGGCGCCCGGCTCGGCATTGAGGGCCTGGTCCAGCGGCATGCCGGCGGCAAAGCGTTGCGCCACGCGCAGCCCCGGCTCACGCCAGCCGTGCAGCCACGGCTCGTTCCATTCAATAGCCTGCATGGCGTCGGAAGGCGAGATAGCGCTGCCGCCCTTCAGGCCTTGCCGGACTTGTTCAGGCGCCGGTCGCGCACGGCCACCGTCGACTTGCCTTCGTCGGAGATGTCAAACAGCTGTGTGGCCACCAGCAGCTTGGTCAGCGTGGCGTAGCCGTAGTTGCGATGGTCGAACGAGGCCTGGTTGGCGATCTGGGTGCCGACTGCACCGACGCGGGCCCAGCCCTCGTCGTCGGCGGCGGCCTGCACGGCGTTGCGCAGCAGCATGACCAGTTTGGCGTCCTGCTTGAGCTGCGCCGGTGTGGCCCGCAAGGGCGCAGCGGCCACCGCGTCCGCCTCTTCCCGGCTGCCCGCAGCTACGTCGCCCGCCGCGATGGGCCGCAGCTTGTCGAGG
>JBKJZS010000536.1:0-5093 GCA_046714915.1 Polaromonas sp.
GAAAAAATTCGGGTAAGTTGATTCAAAAATTGAGGCAACGACGGCTCCAGACCAATCTGTCCTTTGATCCCGTAATCACGCAAGCCCCAGTAAGGCGGAGAAGTAATCACACACCGCACTGATTCGCTCGGCAATGCCTGCAATACTGTCAAGGCATTGCCTTCGAACAGTGCCGAGCGTGTGAGCCGTAGCGGCTCCAAGGCCTCTACATGGGTGATCTCCTCCTGCGGCGGCGGCAGCAAAGATACTGTGGATTTATACATATTTCGAATTTACGCCACTTACCCAAATTGGGCAATACTTTTAATGGTGTGCGCCGAAGTGCTCACCCGCTTTGAGTTGGTAGAGCGTGCCGCAATACGGGCATTTGGCTTCGCCGGTGCGCGCCACATCCAGGTAAACCTTGGGGTGGCTGTTCCAGACTTTCATGTCGGCCTTGGGGCTGGGGCAGAACACACCGCCCTGGGCATTGAGTTCGGTGGCCAGCAGTTCAACGGTGAATGATGTGCTCATGTCTTCCTTACAGTCAGTTGAGGGCAGAGCAGGTCTGCTGCGCAGCCTGCGGTCCGTCCCGCAGAGTCTCAAATTTTCGCCAGCCAGGACGCATATTTCGGGTTGCGACCGTTGACGATGTCAAAAAACGCACTCTGGATTTTTTCGGTAATCGGCCCGCGCGAGCCCGCGCCGATCTCAATCCGGTCGAGTTCACGGATCGGCGTGACCTCGGCGGCGGTGCCGGTGAAGAAGGCTTCGTCAGAGATGTACACCTCGTCGCGCGTGATGCGCTTTTGCACCAGCTCCAGCCCCAGGTCCTTGCAGATCGCAAAGACGGTATTGCGCGTGATGCCGTTGAGCGCGCCGGCGGACAAGTCGGGCGTGTAGACCACGCCGCCCTTGATCACAAAAATGTTTTCGCCGGCGCCTTCGCTGACGAAACCCGAGGCATCAAGCAGCAACGCTTCGTCATAGCCATCGTCCAGCGCTTCCATGTTGGCCAGGATGGAGTTGGTGTAGTTGCTGACCGCCTTGGCCTGCGTCATGGTGATATTGACGTGATGCCGCGTATAGCTGGAGGTTTTGACGCGAATGCCGCGTTTCAGGCCGTCCTCGCCCAGGTAGGCACCCCAGGCCCAGGCGGCCACCATCAGGTGAATCTGGTTGCCCTTGGGTGACACGCCGAGTTTTTGCGAACCAATCCAGGTCAACGGACGCAGGTAGCAGCTTTCCAGCTTGTTCTCGCGCACCACGGCTTTTTGCGCTTCGATGACTTCTTCCTTGCTGAAAGGAATTTTCATACGCAGAATTTTCGCGCTGTTGAACAACCGCTCGGTGTGCTCCTCAAGCCGGAAAATCGCCGTGCCGTCGTTGATTTTGTAGGCGCGCACGCCTTCAAACGCGCCGCAGCCGTAATGCAGGGTGTGGCTCAGAACGTGGATCTTGGCGTCGCGCCAGTCCACCATCTGGCCATCCATCCAGATTTTGCCGTCGCGGTCATCCAGGGAAGGGGCTACTGGGGACATGGTGCTGATCCTCTATTGATGTCTGTCAAGGTGTGTTGATAAATCCGGGGCCGGCCTGCAGAAACCGGCCCATGCCAGAAAAACCGGAAGGGCTGATTTTACGGGGCCGGCGGCGATGCCTCTGGCCGGGGGCTTGAGTCCGAGCCGGCCACGTCACCCGACTCGGTGGCAGCGGGGCGAAAAAGCGCGTAATGGCTCAGCTTGCCACCGACAAAGGTGCAACTTACCGAGGAGCCGGAGGTGTCGGACCAGCGGAACACTTCGGGCTGCTCATCCTTCGGTGAAAGCAGTTCGCCCAGCGACCGGGTCATGGCCACCACATGCAGCAGTGAGAAGCCAGGTCTGAGCTTGGCATTGAGCATGACGGCGCTGTCCACATGGCCCATAGGCCGGTTGGCAGCCCGTTTGAGGACCTGGAGCATGCGGGTGAAGTGCAGCAAGACCCACATCACCAGGGCGCCGGCCGCAGCAGCCACACCGGCCCAGCCATAACTGCGGTAGGCCAGCACCACCAAAGCGACACCGGCTATCGGAACAAGGATTTTCTGGAAGTTCATGGTGTTATTTTCGCAGGGTTGTCGCCTGCCCTTACAAACCCACTGGAGTCCGGGTAGAGCGAACAGACACGACCAGCCCGCCCAAGGCCCTGGATCGGGTAAGGGCTACCGGGCGCCTGCAAGGGTTCGACGGGCCCCGTTAATTTTGTCGTGCGAAGCGCCCGCGCGAGCCTCATTGCCGCGCGCGGCTATGCAACTGTCGGCCTCATCGGCCGGGCTTTTCATCCGGCATTGCGGACCGCCTTCCGGGCCGTATTCTGGCTAGTTTCATAAGCTTTTAAAGCCTCCAGCCCTTACCATACAAGCGCAAACAGCTATGACTTTAATAGCGGCTCTTCTATCGCCACGGCATCCGCCCGGTGGCCAACGCATGAGCCCAGTCGTGCTGGCCACGGCGCTGCGCGACATCAGCCTGCGCCTGATGGTCGTAGGGCACGGCCCGCAGCTCGACCTGCCAGCCGGCCGGGCTGCGAGCGATCAGGGCGTAACGCGCGTGCGGCGCGCCGGTTTCGACAAGGTGGGGGTAGGGCTGCGCGTCGTCATAGGCTTGCAGGCCGACGCTGCCGGGATTGACGATGAGCGTGCCCCGGCATTGCACGATTCGCGGCACATGGGTGTGACCGCACAGCACCAGCGAATGCCGCTCGGCGCCCCGCCGGATTTGCACTTCATCGGGCGTGGCGGGCCGCACACCGGGCGAGCCTGATTCGTTGAAATCGGGGACGACGGTTTCCAGCCAGTACTGCAGATCGCTGTCGGGGGTTCCATGACACAGCCGCACATCGTCCCCCAGCAGCAGCGAGACCGGCAGGTCACGCAACCACTGCGCCTGCGCGGTGTTCACTTGCAGGGCGGCAAAACTGTCGCTGCTCGCCATGTCAACCGCTGCCGCGGCAGGCTCAAGCAGTGCAAGCAGCTGCCGCTCGTGGTTGCCCTTGATGGTAGGAAATGCCGTGGCCATCAGGAGCTCGGCGGTTTCCGCAGGCTGCAGCGGCCCGCTCAAGATATCGCCCAGGTTCACCGTCTGATCAACGCCCTGGTGGGCGATGTCGGCCAGCACCGCGTGCAAGGCCAGCAAGTTGCCGTGGATGTCGGAGATCACCGCGATTTTCATGAAAAGCTTTCATGGAGGTGTGGCGCTCCAGCCAGGCCCCGCAGCGGAGCGATGCGAATGGGGAAGCTTTTGAAACCAGTTCATGGTTTTGGAAATGCGAAATTTTTCCGCATTTCCCAGAATATTACGCCAATGAACGGACCACCTCAAGCGCCTGTTCAATACGCTCAACGGCGTGAATGGTGAGGCCTTCGATGGCCTTTTTGGGCGCATTGGCCTTGGGCACCACCGCCACGCTAAAGCCTAGCTTGGCGGCTTCTTTCAGCCGCTCCTGGCCGCGCGGTGCGGGACGCACTTCGCCGGCCAGCCCCACCTCGCCAAACGCAAAAAAACCTTTGGGCAGCGGCTTGCCGCGCAGACTCGAAGTAATGGCCAGCATGACCGCCAGATCGGCCGCCGGTTCGCTGATGCGCACGCCACCCACCGCATTGACAAACACATCCTGATCCATGCAGCCCACGCCGGCGTGGCGGTGCAGCACGGCCAGCAGCATGGCGAGGCGGTCACGGTCCAGGCCCACCGACAGGCGCCGCGGACTCGGGCCGCCGCTGTCGACCAGCGCCTGGATTTCAACCAGCATCGGCCGAGTGCCTTCGAGGGTGACCAGCACACAACTGCCTGGCACGGGCTCGCTGTGCTGGCTCAGGAAGATCGCGCTCGGATTGGTCACGCCCTTCAGCCCTTTTTCGGTCATGGCGAAGACCCCGATTTCGTTAACCGCACCAAAGCGATTTTTGATGGCTCGCACCAGGCGGAAGCTTGAATGCGTTTCGCCCTCGAAGTACAACACCGTGTCCACCATGTGCTCCAGCACCCGCGGACCGGCCAGCGCGCCTTCTTTGGTGACATGGCCGACCAGCACGATGCAGACGCCACTCGACTTGGCAGCTCGGGTCAGGTGGGCGGCGCATTCCCGAACCTGCGCGACCGAGCCCGGCGCCGAGGTGAGCTGGTCGGAATACACCGTCTGGATGGAGTCAATCACCGCGATGGCAGGCTTGGTTTTTTCCAGTGTCGCGAGGATTTTGTCGAGCTGGATTTCGGCCAGCACCCTGACCTGCGAGGCGTCCAGTCCGAGCCGACGCGAGCGCAGCGCTATCTGCGCACCGCTTTCCTCGCCCGTGACATACAGCGTGCTCAGGCCGCCGCGCTGCAACGCATCCAGGGCCTGCAGCAGCAAGGTGGATTTGCCGATGCCCGGGTCGCCGCCAATCAACACCACACCCCCTTCGACGATGCCGCCGCCCAGCACGCGGTCCAGCTCGTCCAGCCCGGTCGGCGTGCGCACCATATCGGTGGTTTCGATGTCGGCCAGCGTCGCCACCTCAGACACCTTGGCCAGCGCGGCAAAACGGTTTTTCA
Source organism: Polaromonas sp. (assembly GCA_046714915.1). GTDB lineage: Bacteria > Pseudomonadota > Gammaproteobacteria > Burkholderiales > Burkholderiaceae_C > Polaromonas. The sequence goes on from JBKJZS010000536.1 coordinate 4,554, forward strand.
CCGGCGCTGCCGTCTCGGCAATGGATTCCACCAGCGTGTTCCACTCTTCGCAATGCGGACATTTGCCCAGCCATTTGGGGTTGGTGCCGCCGCATTCGGTGCAGGTGTAAATCGTTTTTTCTTTGGCCATCGCTCGATATTACTGTAATTATTCACAGTACGACACACCTCGCGCGCGCCTGCTCCGCAGAAATCGGCTGCGCATTTAATGGATAAAAACAATTCCGAGCGGCCCATGAACCCACCCGCTACCCACCGCGATCTGTCTCGCCTGCTGCTGGCGGCGCGCGCCTCGGTGATGGCGCACAGCGGGCTCAAGTTTCGCGAACACGCCCTGCGCGAACCGCCGGGGCGCGCGCGGCGGGTCCGGTGCGAACCGGGTGTGTTTCTAGCCAGCCGGGTGCCACGGAAGGCTTTCATCCTGGGCTCCCGTCTGACCGGCGGGCTGACCCGGAGGGCGCTGGAACGGCAGATTCGGCGTAGGATCCGGCGGACAGCACCGCACTGTAGTGGAAGTCACTGCAGCGGGCATTCAAATGG
>JBKJZS010000537.1:0-1077 GCA_046714915.1 Polaromonas sp.
GGGAACGATACCCAGTTTGGCGGCGATGTGGTCACGGATCATTTCCAGCCAGTGCTGTTGTTCGGGGGTTAAAGGCGGGGATGGATTCCGGCCTTCGCCGGAATGACGTGTGGGGCCGCCGGAATGACGCGTGAGGTCGCTGGACTGGCGAGCCAGAGCTTGCTGCGCCAGCCAGGCCTTGAAGTTGGCGTTGACGCGCTCGGGAAAAGGCACCAGCTCATTGTCCTGGTGCATGGCAAAGCGCACCAGGCTGACCAGATCAGTCAGAATGCGGCGGCGGCTTTCGCCTTTGACTTTGGTTTTGTCGAGCGCGGCGTAGGCTTGCCACAGCTGGCCTTCGGTCCACAAATGCGGTGGAGCTTGCAGGGCGTCGGCCAGGGCTTTGAGGGCTTCAAAGGTCAGCGGCTCGGCCACACTGCCCTGCAGCCTTTGCGGGCGGTTGTACAAGATTTGCAGGGCGGTGATTTCGTCTTTGTGCTCGGCAATAAAGCGCTCGAAGGATTCGACGGTGCCTTTGGCGCGGTCGCGGGCGGCTTCGCTGAAGTCGGCTTCGATCAACTTGTCTTGCGTGACGGTGTCTATGACTTGCTCGGCCTTTTTCTTCAGGTCGATCAGCAAATTGCGTAAGGCTGGGTCACACAGGGGTTTAGTGGCTTTCAGCATCACCTGATCTGCCTCACCGGGGGACAGGTCGGTATAGGTGTCGGGGTTGAGCGCGTCCACAATGCCGCGCGCCAGGTCTTTCAGGCTGGCGCCGCCAGATGCTTCGGCAATACGCAGTTTGTCGGGTTCGGTCAGCTCACGGTCGAGCCGGGCCAGGCGGGCGGCGACGCTGGAGAGCACTTCGGGCTCCACATTGCCCAGCGCCACGGCTTGCAGCAGTTTGTCAAAGGGCACGGACTTTTTGGCGTCCATGGGAGCAGAGTCGGTTTTGTCCTGCTCACACACGCCCACGCAATCGACGATGACGAAGTGGTCTTTGACGGTGGCGTCGGGAGTGACGGCCTGCAGATCGTTGGGGTCGCAGATGCGCACGCCCCTGCCCTTCATTTGCTCGAAGAAGTTGCGGCTTTTGAC
>JBKJZS010000538.1:0-5263 GCA_046714915.1 Polaromonas sp.
CGGTCATGAAAAATTTTCAGACCGAGCGCATTGCTTTAGGCGCGATGGCGGTTGGCCACTGCACCCGCGCGCTTGAAATGACGCTCGACTACGTGCGCCAGCGCCAGGCGTTTGGCGGCACGCTGTGGGACCAGCAGACCATTCGCCAACGCATCTCCATGCTGGACGCCAAGACTCGTGCGGCGCGCCAGTTCATGTACCACTGCGCCTGGCGCGTCACCCAGGGCCATGACATCGTGCAGGATGTGTCCATGCTCAAGGCCTTGACCGGCGAACTGGTCAATGAGGTGGTTCAGACCTGCCAGCAGTTTCACGGCGGCATGGGCTTTATCCGCGAGACGGCGATAGAACGCCTGTGGCGCGATGCCCGCGTGCTGGCCATTGGCGGCGGTGCCACCGAAGTGATGCTGGAAGAAGTGGCCAAACGGTATTGAGGAAGAAAAGATGAAACACCTGGAACTGGTCTGTGACGGCGGCGTGGCCACGGTCACCCTCAATCGCCCTGAGGTTCGCAATGCTTTCAACGATGAAGTCATCGCCGAGCTGACAGCGTGCTTTGGGGGTCTCGGTGCGCGCGATGACGTGCGCTGCGTCGTGCTGGCGGCCAACGGCATCGCCTACTGCGCCGGCGCCGACCTGAACTGGATGAAGCGCATGGCCGGGTATTCGCGCGAGGAAAACCTTGCCGATGCAGGCGAACTGGCAGAGATGCTGCGCACGATTTACGAATGCCCGAAGCCAACGATTGCCCGCGTGCAGGGCGACGTCTATGCCGGCGGCACCGGCCCGGTGGCCGCCTGCGACATCGCCGTCTCGGTCGACAGCGCGCAGTATTGTCTGAGCGAGGTCAAGCTGGGCCTGATTCCCGCAACCATCAGTCCGTATGTGATCCGGGCCATGGGCGCGCGCGCCGCGCACCGCTACTTTCTGACGGCCGAGCGCTTTGACGCTGCCGAGGCCTTGCGCATCGGTTTTGTGCACGAGGTGGTGACAGCCGCCGAGCTTGACGGCAAGGTGGCCGAGATTGCGCAGACGCTGGTCAACGCCGGTCCGCAGGCAGTCAGGCTTTGCAAAAAGCTGGTGCAGGACGTGGCCGAACAGCCGATCAGTCCGGGGCTGGTGCAGATGACGGTGGAAGGCATTGCCGATATCCGTGTCAGCGCCGAAGGCCGCGAAGGTGTGCAGTCTTTTCTGCAAAAGCGCAAGCCCAATTGGCTGCCGTCTGCCTGAGGCACGCACCGGTCGGATCATGAACCCGAACAAACTGCTTCTTGTTGCTGCACTGCTGGCTGGCTCCTTGAGTCAGGCTGTGGCGCAGCCCGCCGAGTTGAATGCCTCGCTCAATGAAGCGGTGGTGCAGATTCCCAAGGCGGGCCTGTTCCCTATAGAGATGGAGACCACTCTCTACAAGCCCGACGGCGATGGACCCTTCCCGATAGCGGTCATCAACCACGGCAAAGCCCTGGGCGACCCGCGTTTCCAGTCGCGCTATCGCCCGGCGCTCGCAGCCCGCTATTTCATGCAGCGGGGATACGCCGTGGTGGTCCCGATGCGTCAGGGCTTCTCCAAATCTGACGGCAGCTATATCGGCGGCGGATGCAATGTCGAAAGCAATGGCCGGATCCAGGCCACTGATGTGAAAGCCGTGCTCGACTACGTGACGACCCAGCCCTGGGCGGACAAACAGCGCATCGTCGTGTTGGGCCAATCACATGGAGGCTGGACCACCCTTGCGTTTGGCTCACAAAACTATCCCGGCGTGAAGGCGCTGGTCAACTTTGCCGGTGGCCTGCGCCAGGAGCGCTGTGTAGCCTGGGAGGGGGGCCTGGCGCGCGGTGCGGCGGCATATGGAAAAGAAACCAGCCTGCCATCGCTCTGGTTTTATGGTGACAACGACAGCTACTTCAACACCGACACCTTTCACGCCATGTTTGATCGCTACACGGCTGCCGGGGGCAAGGCCCGGCTGGTCGCTTTCGGCAAGTTCGGCTCCGATGCACATTCCATGTTTTCGGCACGCGCAGGTGCGCCGATCTGGCAACCGGAGGTATCCAGGTTGCTTGCGTCTGTGGACCTACCAAGCGAACCTCAAGCCGCTTTTTCGAAATACAAAATTGCCGGGCTGACTCCTATTCCACCCAAAACCGAGTTTGCGCCGCTGGAAGATGAAAGCAGGCTGCCTCATGTCAAGGACTCCGGCCGCAATGGGTATAAGACTTACCTGACCAAACTCATACCCCGGGCTTTTGCCATTGGGCCCAGCGGTGCCTGGGCGTGGGCCGATGGGGGCGAAGACCCGCTGAAGCGGGCGCTGGACAATTGCATGCGCTACAGCAAGGTGGACTGCAAGCTCTACTCGGTTGACGACGATGTAGTGTGGACCGAGGGTTTATAAATGCAAACCATGGACACCGCACAACTGATTGCCCTGGCCGGCGCGCTGGGCTGGGCCAGCGGGGTGCGTCTGTACCTGGTGGTGCTCCTCACCGGTCTGGCCGGTTTTATGGGATGGATCGCTCTGCCGCCAGGCCTGCATCTGTTGGCCCACCCGGTTGTGCTGGGCGCCAGCGGCTTCATGGTGTTCGTCGAGTTTTTTGCCGACAAGATTCCCGGGCTCGATTCGCTGTGGGACGTGGTGCACACCGTCATCCGGATTCCGGCCGGCGCGGCACTGGCGGCTGGCGTAGTCGGCGCCGACAGCGGCCTGATGGCACTGGTGGCTGCACTGATGGGCGGCACGCTGGCAGCAACCAGCCACGCAGCCAAGGCCACCACACGCGCAGCGATCAACACCTCCCCCGAGCCTTTCAGCAATGTGGGCGCCTCCTTGCTCGAAGACGGCATGGTTCCGCTGGGCTTGTGGCTGGCCGTCGCGCATCCCCTGGTGTTTATCGGCGTGTTGCTGCTGGTGCTGGTACTCAGCATCTGGCTGATCCGCATTTGCTGGCGGTTTTTGACACAGCTGTTCAAGCGTGTTGCACGCATCTTCAGTGGCAAGCCGGACTCCGGCCTGTCACCTGCTTTTACCCTCCCGTCCCCTTTCTCAAAGAACGACAGACATGTTTAAAAAAATACTCATTGCCAACCGCGGGGAAATAGCCTGCCGGGTGGCGGCCACTGCCAGGCGCATGTCAATTCAGACCGTCGCGGTGTATTCCGACGCAGACGCAGGTGCCAAGCATGTCAGTGTGTGCGATGAGGCTATTCACATCGGCGGCAACGCGCCCAAAGACAGCTACCTGCGTTGGGAGAAAATCATAGCGGCCGCCAAAGCGACAGGTGCGGAGGCGATCCATCCTGGCTATGGCTTCCTCAGCGAGAATGAAGAGTTCGCACAGGCCTGCGCCGCAGCCGGCCTCGTCTTTATTGGCCCGCCCGCGTCGGCCATCAAGGCCATGGGCCTGAAAGCCGAGTCCAAACAGCTGATGGAAAAAGCCGGCGTGCCGCTAGTACCGGGCTACCACGGTAGCGACCAGGAACCGGCTTTGCTCCAGCGCGAAGCCGACCGGATCGGTTATCCAGTGCTGATCAAGGCCAGTGCCGGTGGCGGCGGTAAAGGCATGCGTGCCGTTGACAAGGCGGAAGACTTTGGGGCAGCGCTGGCCTCCTGCAAACGCGAAGCCATCAGCAGTTTTGGCGATGACGCGGTGCTGGTCGAAAAATACGTACAGCGCCCGCGCCATATTGAAATCCAGGTGTTTGGCGACACCCACGGCAATTACATCTACTTGTTTGAGCGGGATTGTTCCGTTCAGCGCCGGCACCAGAAAGTCCTGGAGGAAGCGCCGGCCCCCGGCATGACGCAGGCGATGCGCCAACAGATGGGTGAGGCGGCGGTGGCAGCAGCGCGTGCGGTCAACTATGTGGGTGCCGGCACGGTGGAATTCATCGTCGAACAGCGTTCTGACGGGAGCATGAATTTCTTCTTTATGGAGATGAACACGCGTCTGCAGGTGGAGCATCCCGTCACCGAAGCGATTACCGGGCTGGATCTGGTGGAGTGGCAGCTGCGCGTAGCCTTTGGCGAGACGCTGCCGCTGGCGCAGGACCAGTTGCGTATTCACGGGCACTCAATCGAGGCGCGTATCTGCGCCGAAAACCCGGACAACAATTTTCTGCCAGCCACCGGCACTCTGCATGCCTATGGCTTGCCGCCCTGTGTTGCCTTCGAACGCGGCCTGGTGCGTGTGGACGCCGGTGTGCGCGAAGGCGATGTGATCTCGCCGTTTTACGATTCGATGATTGCCAAGCTGATCGTGCACGGCGACAGCCGTGAGCAGGCGCTGGCGCGCATGGATGAAGCGCTGGCACAAGTGCACATTGTGGGTCTCAGCACCAATGTGCAGTTTCTGCGCCATGTGGTGCAAAGCCGATCGTTTGCGGAAGCCGATCTCGATACCGCGCTGATTCCGCGCGAGCAAGCAGTGCTCTTCCATCGGGAAAATCTGGGCCTGCCTGCCGCCGCCGCCGCCGCCGTGGCGCTGACCTTGCTGGAGGAAAAAGCGCAGGAAACGACTGACCCCTTCAGCAAAAGGGACGGCTGGCGCTCCCATAGCCTGGCGCTGCGGCGCTTCGAATTCGAGTTTCATGGGGAGTCGGCGCAGGCCGAGCTGACCTACCTGCATGACGGGACTACGCGCCTGTCCGCAGGCGGCCTCGACGATCTGCTGGTTTTTTCACGCAGCGGGGGTGCCGTGGATATCCGGTTTGGCGAGAAACGGCTCAGCGCGCACATTTATCGCCGGGGCGAGATGGTGCATGTGTTCGCCCGGCAGGGCGCCACCCAGATCACGGTGATTGACCGGCTGGCGCATGCCGGGGAAAGCCACGGCGAAGTGGGCCGCCTCACCGCGCCCATGCCCGGCAAGGTGGTGTCGTTCGCGGTGAAGGCCGGCGACAAGGTCAGCAAAGGCCAGCCGCTGGCCGTGCTGGAGGCCATGAAAATGGAGCACACGATAGCCGCACCAGCTGACGGCGTAGTGCAGGAGCTGCTGTACGCCCCCGGTGACCAGGTCATTGAAGGCGCGGAGCTGTTGAAGATGGCAGCCTAGAGCTTATGGCCCCCACGCTGGTCGCTTCGCGTACCACGCTGCCCCCCGAGGGGGCTATTTCTCCTTGGGGCGGCCCGGCGGAGATATGCCCGGCCCCCACGCTGGTCGCTTCGCGTACCACGCTGCCCCCCGAGGGGGCTATTTCTCCTTGGGGCGGCCCGGCGGAGATATGCCCGGCCCCCACGCTGGTCGCTTCGCGTACCACGCTGCCC
>JBKJZS010000539.1:0-6156 GCA_046714915.1 Polaromonas sp.
GGTGCCGACCAACTTCCCGGGCGCCGGCCGCCGCGTGTATCCCGGCTTCCTGCAGCACTCCGGCTTCGTCGCGATGAACCCGGACCGTCATGCCAGCAGTCACTACGACTACTTCAAGGACCTGCTCAAGGGCGACGACGCCAGCACCGAAGCGCACATCAAGTTTTACGACGAGTACAACGCCGTACTGGACATGGACGCTGATTACTACCTGGATACCATTCGCACCGTGTTCCAGGAATTCAAACTGGTCAACGGCACCTGGGACGTCCGGGGGGTGGACGGCAAGCTTGAGCGTGTGCGCCCCGAGGACATCAAGACGACGGCCCACTTCACCATCGAAGGCGAGCTGGACGACATCTCCGGCTCCGGCCAGACCGAAGCGGCGCACGACCTTTGCTATAACGTGCCGAAATCGCGCCAGAAGCACCTGGAAGTCAAGGGCGCGGGGCACTACGGCATCTTCAGCGGCCGCCGCTGGCGCGATGTGGTCTACCCGCAGGTCAAGGCCTTCATTGCCGCACACCATCCCGACTCTCTGCAGGCTGCTGTTGACGCGAGCAATTCATCCCTGGCTCCCAAAAAGGTCGCAAAACGCAAGTGAACGGTCTGGTTGCGCGGATTCACGCCACTCTGCCCCAAACCCAGTGCACGCGCTGCGGCTACCCGGATTGCGCCGGCTATGCGCAGGCGATTGCCAATGGCGAGGCTGAAATCAACCAATGCCCGCCCGGCGGCACAGAAGGTATCAGCGCACTCGCTGCCATCACTGGCCGGCCGCCACTGTCTTTGAACCCGGTCAACGGCCATGAAGGGCCGCGCGCCGTCGCCATCATCGACGAAGCTTGGTGCATAGGCTGCACCTTGTGTTTGGACGTCTGCCCGACCGACGCCATTGTGGGCAGCAACAAACTCATGCACACCGTGATGGAGCCGTATTGCACCGGCTGCGAGCTCTGCATTCCGGTCTGCCCGGTCGATTGCATCAGCCTGGAAAACGTCACCGGCACCCGCACCGGGTGGGCCGCCTGGTCTGAAGCCGAAGCAGCGTTGGCTCTGGAACGCTATGAATTTCATAGCTATCAGCGCTTATCCAGAAAGGACAAAGGCAATAAAAGTCTTGAAAAACAAGCCGTGAATGCGCAGGTAGACCGGCCTGCCAACGAACTCAACGCCAGCACAGACGGGCAGGCGCGCAAGCGCAGCATCATCGAAGCTGCGCTGGCGTCCGCCAAAGCACGCGGCGGCGGCGCGTCCGGCTAACGCAGCGCTGCGTTCAGCTTGTCCAAGGCTTTGGCACCAGGACTGAGCTGCCGGTCGCCGAGCGCATTGAGCGGCGTCGCACTGGTATTGAGCGCCTGGTGCAGATCCCCCGCCTCACCATCCACATAGAGCAACCCCGTCACCACCTCGCCCCTGGCCTGGTGCGACTGCACATGGTTCATTGCTGCGATCCGGTCGGTCGGGTCGTAGTCGCTGCGCAGCTTGCGCAGGCGCAAGGTCACACCGTCGTGCTGCTGCACGTCGACCACCTCGCCCGGCGCGTAGGTGGTGGTGATCTCGTCGCGTGCGCTGATGAAGTCAATGCGGCTGACCGATTCATTGTGCTCGCGGACATAGTCGTAGCTCTTGGTACTGCCCGCATGGTTGTTGAAGGCCACGCACGGGCTGATGACATCAATGAAAGCCGCGCCGCCGTGGCCGATGGCGCCCTTGATCAACGGAACCAGCTGTTCCTTGTCGCCCGAAAAGCTGCGGCCCACATAGGTGGCACCCAGCTGCAGCGCAATGCCCACCAGGTCCACCGGGCTCTCGCTGTTGACCACCCCCTTCTTGCTTTTCGATCCCTGATCGGCGGTGGCAGAGAACTGCCCCTTGGTCAGGCCGTAGACGCCGTTGTTCTCAACGATGTACACCATGTTGACGCCGCGCCGCATCGCATGCGCGAACTGGCCCAAACCAATCGAGGCCGAGTCGCCGTCCCCCGACACGCCGAGGTAGAGCAAGTCACGGTTGGCCAGGCTGGCGCCGGTCAGCACTGAAGGCATGCGCCCATGGACCGTGTTGAAGCCGTGCGACGCACCCAGGAAATAATCCGGCGTCTTGGAGCTGCAACCAATACCCGACAGCTTGGCGACGCGGTGCGGCTCAACGTCCAGCTCCCAGCACGCCTGAATGATGGCGGCCGAGATCGAGTCGTGCCCGCAACCCGCGCACAAGGTGGAGATTTTTCCTTCGTAGTCGCGCCGGGTGTAGCCGACCTTGTTGGCAGTCAGCGACGGATGGTGCAGCCGGGGTTTGGCGAGGTAAGTCATGGGCTGGCCCCGAAGCTTGCCGCCAGGACGACCTCACTGTCCCCCGCGGGGGCTGAGAGCCGCGGCTCCCAGCCTGCGCAGGCAGGCTGGGACAGCACGAAAAGCTGCGGCGTCCCGCCGCAGTGCGGACTGCAAGGTCGAGCTTGCTTGACGGGGATCTGCGCTGCGCTCATGCTCATACACGCTCCTTGGTTTTCCGCTGGGGGCTCACCACCTCGGCATGCACATGTTGCGTGATGGCACCGATGATGAAACGCGCGGTAATCGGCGTACCGTCGTAATGCAGCAGCCGCACCAGGCGCGCCGGCTCTGCGCCCAGTTCGTTCACCAGCAGGCAGTGCATCTGCGCATCGCGGTTTTGCTCGACCACAAACACTTCCTCGTGCTCGACCAGAAACTCCGCAACGCTTGGCGGAAACGGAAAGGCCCGCAGCCGCAGCGCATCCAGGTGGATGCCGACCTCGGTCAACACGTCCAGCGCTTCGTGCATGGCCGGGCTGGTGGAGCCGAAATAGATGACGCCGAGCCGGGTCCTGCGCGCGGCAGCGCGCAGCACCGGTTGCGGGACCAGGGCGGCAGCAGTTTCAAATTTTCTCAGGAGCCGCTGCACGTTGTAGGTGTAGTCCGGACCGCGCTCCGAATATTGGGCGTAGGCATTGCGCGTGGTGCCGCGCGTGAAATAACTGCCTTTGGTCGGGTGCGTACCGGGCAAGGTGCGCCACGCAATGCCGTCGCCATCGACGTCCTTGTAGCGGCCAAATTCCTTGCCCGACTCCAGCTCGGCGGCCGTCATCACCTTGCCGCGGTCGTAACTGCGGCTGTCGTCCCAGCTGAAGGGCTCGCACAGACGCTGGTTCATGCCGATGTCGAGGTCGCTCATCACAAACACCGGTGTTTGCAGCCGGTCCGCCAGGTCCAGCGCCGCAGCAGCGTGTTCAAAGCATTCGTACGGGTCCTCAGGCAACAGCAGCACATGTTTGGTGTCGCCGTGCGAGGCGTAGGCGCAGGAGATCAGGTCGGCCTGCTGGGTGCGCGTCGGCATGCCGGTCGATGGTCCGCCACGCTGCACATTGATGATGGTGATCGGAATTTCCGCAAAGTAGGCCAGCCCGATGAACTCGGTCATCAGCGAAACGCCCGGGCCCGAGGTAGCGGTGAAGGCACGCGCGCCGTTCCAGCCAGCCCCCACCACCATGCCGATGGAGGCAATTTCGTCTTCCGCCTGCACGATGGCGTAGTTGTTTTGGCCGGTGTCGGGATCGACCCGGTATTTGGCGCAATACGACTGAAAGGCCTCGGCCACCGAGGAGGAAGGCGTGATCGGATACCAGGCGGCGACGGTGGCACCACCATACACGCAACCCAGTGCCGCCGCGCTGTTGCCGTCGACAAATATCCTGTCGCCGACCTGGTCGCTGCGCTGCACACGGATGCCCAGCGGCGCCTGCAGATGTTCGCTGGCAAAATCACGTCCCAGATGCAAGGCCTGGACATTGGAAGCCAGCAGTTTTTCCTTGCCCTTGTACTGCTCGGCAAACAGCTTTTCCAGCACCTCGGTCTCGATCTCAAGCAGCACCGACAGCGCACCGACGTAGATGATGTTCTTGAACAGCTGGCGCTGGCGCGGGTCTGAATAAACCGCATTGGCAATCTCGGTCAGCGGCATGCCGATGACATGGATGTCGTCGCGGAACTTCGAGGGCGGCAAGGGCCGCGTGCTGTCATAAAACAGGTAGCCGCCCGGCTCCAGCTCGGCCACGTCGGCGTCCCAGGTTTGCGGGTTCATCGCCACCATCATGTCGATGCCGCCGCGCCGGCCCTGGTAACCCTTGTCGCTGACACGCGCCTCGTACCAGGTCGGCAGGCCCTGGATGTTGCTCGGGAAAATATTGCGCGGGCTGACCGGCACCCCCATGCGCAGGATGGCCTTGGCGAACAGCTCATTGGCCGAGGCCGAGCCGGAGCCATTGACGTTGGCAAACTTGATGACAAAGTCGTTGACGGCTTCGATGCGTTTCATGATGAGATGGCCCCCACGCTTGTCGCTGCGCGTACTGCGCTGCCCCCCGGGGGGGCCTTCGCGCTTTGGGACCGCCCGGCGGCGCTCATGCTGCCAACCCGTTTCGGACCGCAGGCTTTTGGCCATCGCGACTGGCCGGCCCGGCCTGCGCCGGCTCCAGCAAAAACTTCTGCATGTCCCAGGCGCCGGTCGGACAGCGCTCGGCACACAGGCCGCAATGCAGGCAGACATCCTCGTCCTTGACCATCACCCGCCCGGTCTTGAGTTCGCCGGAGACATAAAGATCTTGCGCCAGGTTCAGCGCCGGGGCCTTCAGGCGGGTGCGCAAGTCGGCCTCGTCGCCATTGGCGGTAAAGCTGATGCAATCCATCGGACAGATATCGACGCAGGCATCACACTCGATGCACACCGGCGCGGTGAACACCGTCTGCACGTCGCAGTTCAGGCAGCGCCCGGCTTCCTTGAAAGCTGTGGCGGCGTCAAAGCCGAGCTCCACCTCAACGCGGATGTTGGCCAGCGCCACTTCGGCCTTGGCCCAGGGCACCTTGAAGCGCGCGTCGTTGGAGGTGTCGTTGTCGTAACTCCACTCATGGATGCCCATCTTGGTGGACATCAGATTGGTCATGGGGTCGGGCCGCTGGTGGATGTCTTCGCCGTTCAGGAAACGGTCGATCGACACCGCCGCCTCGTGCCCGTGCGCGACCGCTGTGATGATGTTTTTCGGTCCCAGGGCCGAGTCACCCCCAAAAAAAACATTCGGCACGGTGGACTGGAAAGTGGCTTTGTCCAGCACCGGCAAACCCAACGAATCGAAACGGATGCCACTGCCCTCTTCAATCCACGGAAAGGCGTTTTCCTGGCCCACCGCAATCAGCACGGCGTCACACCCGACCATCACGTCGGGCTCGCCGGTGGGCACCAGGCGACGCTTGCCGCGCTCGTCATAGACCGCCTTGACCACCTCGAAACGCATGCCGGTGAGCTGGCCGCCGCTGTGCTCAAAGGACTTGGGCAGGTGGAAGTTGATGATCGGAATACCCTCGTGCTGCGCGTCTTCCTTCTCCCAGGGCGAGGCCTTCATTTCGTCAAAGCCGCTGCGCACAATCACCTTCACATCGGTGCCACCCAGGCGCCGTGCCGAGCGGCAGCAGTCCATCGCGGTGTTGCCGCCACCGAGCACAATCACGCGCTGGCCAATCGCGGTTATGTGGACAAAGGACACAGAGGCCAGCCAGTCGATGCCGATGTGGACCTTGTCGGTGATCTCCTTGCGGCCGGGCAGGTCCAGGTCGCGCCCGCGCGGTGCGCCGCAGCCGACGAACACCGCGTCGTAGCCGCCATCCGTCTTGTCGTCCAGCAAAGCCTTCATCGATTCGATGCGCTGGCCGCTCTTGAACTGCACACCCAGGTCCAGGATGTAGCCGGTTTCTTCGTCGATCACCGACTCGGGCAGGCGGAAGTGCGGGATCTGCGTGCGGATGAAACCACCCGCCTTGGCCTCGCCATCGAACACCGTAACCTCGTAACCCAGCGGCGCCAGATCGCGCGCCACCGTCAGCGAGGCCGGGCCGGCGCCGATGCAGGCAATGCGTTTGCCGTTTTTTGGCGATAGCTTGGGCATGCGCCGGCTGACGTCGCTTTTCATGTCGGCCGCAACACGCTTGAGGCGACAGATCGCGACCGGCTCGGGCTGTAAGTGCGCCCCAGGGACCTCGGCCCGGCCCCCCACGGAGGCGCTCCCGGCTTGGGGCGGCCCGGCGCCGGGACCCCTACCCACCACGACTCGGCTGCGCCGGCACGCCGGCTCACATGGCCCAGTAT
>JBKJZS010000540.1:0-16312 GCA_046714915.1 Polaromonas sp.
AAATGTAGGCGCCACGGGCGTAGTAATAACGGGCAACATGTACTTCGTACTGGGCCAGCGAATTGACGATGTAGGTCATGCGCAGGCGGGCGTCTGCGGCGTATTTGGACTCCGGAAAACGATTGACCAGTTCCTTGAAGGACTCGAACGATTCTTTGGCTGCTTTTTGGTCTCGCTCGGACAAGTCCTGCTTGTACAGAAAGCTGAAAAGGCCCAGGTTTTCGTTGAAGTTAACCAGGCCTTTGAGATACAGGGCGTAATCGATGGCCGGGCTGGAGGGATGCAGCTTGATGAAGCGGTCCAGCGTTGCCTGGGCTTGGGCCTGCTCACCGCCCTTGAATTGGGCATAGGCTTTTTCAAGCTGGGCTTGTTGTGCCAGCGGTGTACCGGCAGCACGGCCTTCCAGCTTTTCATAGAGCGGAATGGCCTTGTCGTAAGCGCCGGAGTTCGCTTCGTCTTTGGCCTCCGCATAAATCTTGTTCGGGCTCCACGTTGCCGTCGGGTCTTTCACGGCCGTGGAGCAGGCCGAGAGGACGAAGGCACTGGCGACCATGGCCAAGGTAAAAATGGATTTCACTGGAACAACCGATAATTGGGTGGAAAACATCGCAATTGATCCTATTGATGACTGATTCTGTACAAAGCAAATTGATTACATCGATCGCCATTTCGGCGGACAGCCTGCCCGACGAGGTACTGGACGAGGGGGAGGCCAGCGCCGACTTTGAATTGCGCCAGGTGATGGTTCCCGCAAGCAGCCACGGTGGCCGCCTGGACCGCGCGCTAGCTGGCATTGTGCCCGAGTTTTCCCGCAATTATCTGCAGCAATTGATCGAGGCTGCCGCCGTGCAGCTCAACGGTGTAACGGTCACCAAAGCATCGGCGAAGGTAAAGGCCGGCGACGACCTCAGAATAGAGCTGAAACCCACGCCGCAAAGCCAGGCCTTCAAGCCCGAAGTGATGGCGCTGGAGGTTATCTTTGAGGATGACCATCTTCTGGTCATCAACAAGCCGGCAGGCTTGGTGGTGCACCCGGCACCGGGCAACTGGAGCGGCACCTTGCTCAATGGTTTGCTGGCGCGTGATACCCAGGCCAGCCTGCTGCCGCGCGCCGGCATTGTGCACCGGCTGGACAAGGACACCAGCGGCCTGATGGTGGTGGCGCGCCGGCGGCAGGTCATGGACCAGCTGGTCGGTATGATCGCAGACAGAACGGTCAGCCGCGAATACCTGGCGATCGCCCACGGCGCATGGCAGGGGCCGGCATCGCGCCAAGTCGATTCGACAATCGGGCGCGATCCGCGCAACCGTTTGCGCATGGCCGTGGTGGACCCGGAAAAAAACGCCGGCAAGACCGCCTCGACCGGCATCTTCCTGCTGCACAGCGAGGCGCAGTACTGCGTCGTGCGGTGCAAACTGCAGACCGGCCGAACCCACCAGATACGCGTGCACATGGCTTCGATAGGCCATCCACTGGTGTCGGACGAAGTCTATGGCGGCCGGGCCGCCGGCGGACTGACGCGGCAGGCGCTACACGCATACCGACTCGCTTTTACCCATCCGGTGACGCACGAAGCCCTTGAATTCAGGTCTCCGCTGCCTGACGATCTGGCTGCGGCCCTCTATGGTTTGGGGCTGAGATACAATCAAAGCCAGTAGTTTTCTGCTACCCACAGCATAGCGCCCCTGATAAAGTGGTCGCGCATGGATGTGAACTGCGCTGCCCGGCGCCTTTACCTCGAATAATTCGGAACCAAGTAGATGATTACGACGGATGCCAAGCGCGTCCTCGAAACGGCACTTATTTGCGCTCAGCAGCCGCTGCCTCTGCGTGAAATGGGTGTTTTGTTCAACGGGGCGCTGACGGCCGACACCCTCAAGCTGTTGCTCGATGACCTGCAAAACGACTGGTCGGGTCGGGGTGTGGAACTGGTGCATGTGGCGAGTGGCTGGCGTTTCCAGAGCCGGCCACAGATGCGCGAGTACTTGGATCGCCTGCACCCCGAGAAGCCGCCGAAGTACACACGCGCCACCCTGGAAACCCTGGCCATTATTGCTTATCGCCAGCCGGTGACCCGGGGTGACATGGAAGATATCCGGGGCGTGACCATCAACAGCATGATCCTCAAACAACTGGAAGACCGTGGCTGGGTTGAGGTCATCGGCCATCGGCAAACCGTGGGGCGGCCCGGCTTGTACGCGACAACCCGGCAGTTTCTTGACGACTTGGGCGTCGAGTCGCTCGATCAGCTGCCCGCCATGGACAGTTCGGCGGGGCAGGCGGCCATGCTGGAGCAGATCGAATTCGGGATGACGGCATCGGCGGCCGGTGACGATGCAGGTCCTGAGGAAGCTGAGCAGCCCGTCAACCCGGAGGCCGAACTGCGTTCTGCAAGCACGCCCGATGCGGCAGATTCCGAAAGCTTGCACGACGCCTTGCTTGACAGTCGGGTATCCCCTGATCCACACGTCTGAAACTACCCCATGAATCAACACGACAATCCGGCTGCGGCCGCCCCGGTGACCCCGGCTGAAGAGTCAAAACCCGATGCAGCCCCTGATTCAAAAGCGCAGCCAGCTATTGATTTAGTAGCGCAAGATGGGTCCATCTCAGTGGATGGCGCCGACAAGCCGGACCGCCGGGGGCAGGCCCTGCCGGTGCTGGCCAACCGTTTTGACGATGTGGTAACCGGCAAGTTCGATGCGGACGAGGAAGACGTCGCCCTGGAGCTGCCCAAGCGGGTGTTGTCGCCCCAGCCAGAGAACCCCAAGTTGCACAAAGTCCTGGCACAGGCGGGCCTGGGCTCACGGCTGGAAATGGAGCAACTGATTCTGGAAGGGCGGATTTCCGTCAATGCTGAACCTGCCCACATTGGCCAGCGCATCCAGTTCGGTGACACCGTCAAGGTCAATGGCAAGTCGATCCGCGTGCGCATTGATCCGCCACCACCCAGAGTGATCGCCTACCACAAGCCTTCTGGCGAAGTGGTGACGCATGACGACCCGCAAAACCGGCCCACGGTGTTTCGTCGCCTGCCCAAACTGTTTCAGGGCAAATGGCAGTCGGTCGGCCGACTGGACCTGAACACCGAGGGCCTGTTGCTGCTGACCAGTTCCGGTGAACTGGCCAACAAACTGATGCACCCCCGCTTTGGCCTCGAGCGCGAGTACGCGGTGCGGGTGCTGGGCGCGCTGAGCAACGAGGAAAAGAAGCGGCTGCTCGACGGCGTGAAACTGGATGACGGCTTGGCTCAATTCAGTACGATTGAAGCAGGCGGGGGCGAGGGAGCCAATTGCTGGTACCGGGTGACTATTTCCGAGGGACGCAATCGTGAAGTGCGCCGGATGTTTGAAGCGGTAGGTCACGCCGTCAGTCGCCTGATCCGCATCCGTTATGGCGCGATGGTGTTGCCACGCGGACTCAAGCGCGGTGCCTTTGTCGAGCTTGACGAGCGCGATATCTGGGCCCTGACCAGCGCTGTCAGCCGTTCGGAATCCCGCGCTGACCCAAGGGGACCGGGTAAAAACGCACCAGAATCTGGCAACGTTGCGACTGGCGAGGGGCGTCAGGACCGCGGACCGCGCAGAAACGATAGGCCGCGCGGCGCGGGCGGGCGTGGACGGCCAGACGCCGGATCTGTCAGGGTTCCCGATTCGCAAGCCATGCCCAAGCAGGTCGATGGCGCCGAGCAGGAGCCGAACGATCTTCAGCCGCCGATGGATCACGTCGATGCGCCGCGTGACGGCAACCGCCGCCGCGGCGGCAAGGGACGTGGAACCGGTGGCGGCAATGCAGGAGCAGGGTCCCGTCCCGGACCTCCCGGACCTCCCGGGAATTTCGGCGGAAATTCCGGATTGCAGGGGCAAAGGCGTCGCGATGACGGTGGTGGCCGCGCTGACAGGAGCGACAAGGGCTCCGGAGGGGCGCAGCCTGACCCAATGAAAACGTCTTTTGGCTACATAGGCGCTGAAACCTTCACCCGCCAGCGTCAAGCGCAGGGTCAGGGTCAAAGACGCGGCGGGGGGGGCAACGGCGGGGTCGGGAGCGGCCAGCGGCGTGGCGGTGGCGGTGGAAACCGCAATGGCGGCAATCGCGGCAGCAGTGGCGGCGGCGGTGGCGGAAATCGTTAATTCCTGGGAACAAGATCACGCACACTTAGTCCGGGGCCATAGCCAGCAGGTTAAAATCAAAGGCTTTATTCGATTTGAATAAATCCAGAAAATCAAGGTTAAGGAAATCTCATGGCGATCGAACGCACCCTCTCAATCATTAAGCCTGATGCAGTGGCCAAAAATGTCATCGGACAAATCTACGCACGCTTCGAAGCTGCCGGCCTGAAGGTAGTGGCTGCCAAGCTGGCGCATCTGTCGCGCGGGGAAGCCGAAGCTTTTTATGCAGTGCACAAAGACCGTCCCTTCTTCAAGGATCTGGTTGACTTCATGATTTCCGGCCCGGTCATGATTCAGGCGCTGGAAGGCGAGAACGCGATTTTGAAGAACCGCGAATTAATGGGTGCGACGGACCCCAAGAAGGCAGCTGCCGGGACCATCCGCGCTGATTTTGCCGAAAGCATTGACGCCAATGCCGTGCACGGTTCTGACGCCGTCGAAACTGCCCAGATGGAGATCAGCTTCTTCTTCGCGGGCATGAACATTTATTCTCGCTGACATGGCCCCCAGGCTTGTCGCTTCGCGTACCGCGCTGCCCCCCGAGAGGGTTAATTTTCCTAGGGGTGGCCCGGCGGAAAATTGCGCTGTCACGATAGCTGCTGGCGTGTCCTCGTCTGCCCCCAATGGGGCTGAACGTGCTTGGGACGGCCCGTCGCTACGCTAGCGCGGAACTCCCTGTCATGACAACCAACCTGCTTGATTACGATCTGGAAGGTCTGGCTGCGTTTTGCGAGGGACTCGGAGAAAAACGCTTCCGGGCCACTCAGCTTTTCCGCTGGATTCACCAGAAAGGCGCAACTGGCTTCGACCAGATGACCGATTTGGCCAAATCCCTGCGCGAAAAACTCACTGATTCAGCGGACATTCAGGGTCTCAAACTGGTGTCACGGCACGATTCGACCGACGGGACCATCAAATGGCTGTTCGACGTCGGTGGCGGCGATGTCATTGAAACCGTATTTATCCCCGAGGCCGACCGCGGGACGTTGTGTATTTCCTCGCAGGCGGGTTGCGCGGTGGGTTGCCGTTTCTGCTCGACCGGGCACCAGGGTTTCAGCCGGAACTTGAGCACAGCCGAGATCATTGGCCAGCTCTGGTTTGCCGAGCACTTTCTGCGCGCGAAGGGCCGTGCCGAGCAAGCGACAGCCCCCCCGGGGGGCGGCGAAGCGTGGGGGCGACCACTTGCCCAACCCTTCGGCAAAGCCGAACGCGTTGTCTCCAACGTGGTGATGATGGGCATGGGCGAGCCGCTACAAAATTATTCCCAGTTGCTTCCGGCCCTGCGTGTGATGCTCGACGATCATGGCTACGGACTTTCGCGCCGACGTGTAACCGTCTCGACATCGGGTGTGGTCCCCATGATCGATCGCCTGGCTCAGGATTGTCCGGTTGCCCTGGCTGTGTCTCTGCATGCGCCGGAAGACGTGTTGCGCAACAATTTGGTGCCGCTGAACAAAAAGTATCCGATCGCGGAACTGTTGCAAGCCTGCAGCCGTTACCAGGTGGCTGCACCCAGGGACTTCATCACCTTTGAATATTGCATGCTTGACGGCGTCAACGACCAGCCCGAGCATGCGCGGATGCTGGTGTCCTTGATGCGCGAGCATGCCGTGCAAGGTCTCAACTGCAAGTTCAATCTGATTCCCTTCAATCCGTTTCCAGCCTCGGGTTTGAAGCGATCTGACATGCCGCAGGTGATGGCGTTTGCAAAAATCCTGATGGATGATGGCATTGTGACTACAGTCCGGAAAACCCGGGGCGACGATATTGATGCAGCCTGCGGCCAGCTTGCCGGCGATGTGCAGGACCGCACGGGTGTCGAGCAGCGCATGGCGACACAGCGGCAAGGTATGCTAAAAGGCATCAAGATTGTCTCCAGAGAGGTCGGTGTATGAAGCTTGTCCGCAACGCCATGTGGCTTTTTGCCTGCTGGGCGGCCCTGCTGCTCGCCGGTTGCGCCGGCAATCTGGGCGCATCGACCCCCGGTGGCGGCCGCGCCGAGATCATGACGGAGTCGGATGAACCGGAAGGCCGTAAGCGCGCGCGCTTGCGGCTTGAGCTGGCAGCCAACTATTTTCAGCAAGGACAAACCAATATTGCGCTTGACGAACTCAAGCAGGCACTGGCTGCCGACCCAACCTTTGCTGATGCCCACAACCTGCGCGGGCTGGTGTACATGCGCTTGAGCGATAACGTACTGGCTGAAGAAAGTTTCCGCCGAGCGATGACGCTCAGTCCGCGGGATGGCGACGTATTGCATAACTACGGCTGGCTCTTGTGCCAGCAGACTCGCTACAACGAATCTCTCTCAATGTTCGGGCGCGCCATCGCCAGCCCTTCGTATGGCGGCCAAGCCAAAACCCTGATGACACAGGGTATTTGCCAGGTGCGCGCAGGCCAGGGCGCAGAAGGCGAACGCAGTCTGACGCGCTCTTATGAGCTCGACCCGGGCAATCCGGTGGCAGCCTACAACCTGGCGAATTTGCTGTTTCAACGCAGTGACTTCACGCGTGCGCAGTTTTACATTCGCCGTTTGAACAATACCAATCTGGCCAACGCTGAAACCCTGTGGTTGGGCATCAAGGTGGAGCGCAGCATGGGCAGTCGCGAAGCAATGCTGCAGTTGGCCGATCAACTGAAAAAACGCTTCGGCCAGTCGCGTGAGGCGGCAGCTTATGACAGGGGCGCCTTCAATGAGTGATTTCGATGGCCAGCCGGCGGGCAATCCGACCAGGCCGGGAGGGCCGCCTTTGCCGGACAGCGGCGGGGAGTACGCCTTTGCCGCGCCCGGCTTCAGCGCCGGGACTTTGCTTCGGCAGGCTCGCGAGGCCGCTGGTCTGCACGTTGCAGCCCTGGCGGTATCACTGAAGGTGCCGGTAAAAAAGCTGGAAGCGCTGGAAGCCGACAGGCTGGACTTGCTGCCTGATGCGGTATTCGCCCGTGCGCTGGCGGCTAGCGTCTGCCGCACACTGAAGATAGATGCGGTCCAGGTGCTGGCACTTTTGCCGAAAACCGACAAACCCCGCCTGGCACACAAGCACACCCAGATCAATACCCCTTTCCGATCCCCCAGTGACGGGCCTGGCCCGTCTTTTTGGCCGCACATTTCCCGACCCGCTGTTCTGGCGTGTCTGCTGTTGCTGCTCGGTGCCGTGGTGCTGATCTTTTTGCCGGCTGTCCAGAAGCAAGACACAGTGGCCCAGTCGGTCATGGAGCCTTCTGCTGCCGCTGCATTGCCGGCCAACTCCCAAGTGACCCAATCGAGCCAGTCTGGCGTTGCCATGACCAACATCGAATTGAGGGACAGCACAAAGGCGGCCCCCTCCAGCAGCAGCCTGATCGAATCGGCTGCTATCGCCGTCACCGCGCCCTCGGCGCAGGTGCTTGCACCCAATTTGTCCTCAAAACCGGGGCTGTCCATGCCCGCCGCCAGCACTGGCCCGGCCAGCCTGAATCTGTCCGCCGCCGACTCAATGACACCGCTTCCGCCCGCGCTGGTCCAGCCTGCTCCAACCGGAATCATCGTTTTCAAGGCCAAGGGCGAATCCTGGGTTGAAGTCACCGATGCCAAAGGTATTGTCGTTTTGCGCCGCACCCTGACGCCCGGGGAGGCGGTCGGTGCATCGGGCGTTTTGCCGCTGGCCGCGGTCGTCGGCCGCGCCGATGCAACGCAGGTTCAGGTGCGGGGCCAGGCGTTCGACTTGAGTGCTGTGAGTAAAGACAACGTTGCGCGATTTGAGGTGAAATAGTGGTGGCATGTTTTCCAATTGAGTCGGCTGCACCCCAGGCACGCGTCTCGTCACAGGCGCGTGTGATCTGGGGGTCGCGCGTGGTGACGGTAGGCGGCGATGCGCCGGTACGGATTCAATCCATGACCAATACCGACACTGTCGATGCGATTGGCACTGCCATACAGGTCAAGGAACTCGCCATCGCCGGTTCGGAAATGGTTCGGATCACGGTCAATACCCCCGAGGCAGCGCAGCAGGTACCCTACATCCGTGAGCAGCTCGACCGCATGGGCATCGATGTCCCCTTGGTGGGTGATTTTCATTACAACGGCCACCGCTTGCTGACCGACTATCCGGCATGCGCCGAGGCCCTGTCCAAATATCGTATCAACCCGGGCAACGTGGGAAAAGGCGAGAAACACGACAGGCAGTTCGGCCAGATGATTGAAGCGGCCATCCGCTGGAACAAGCCGGTCCGCATTGGCGTCAACTGGGGTAGCCTGGACCAGGAGCTCCTATCCAGCCTGATGGATGAGAACAGCCGCCGCGCTGATCCCTGGGACGCCAAACAGGTCATGTATGAGGCGCTGATTACCTCGGCCATTGGCTCGGCCGAGCTGGCCCAGCAGATGGGCATGGACAAGAACCAGATTATTTTGTCCTGCAAGGTCAGTGGTGTTCAGGATTTGATCTCGGTCTATCGGGAACTTGCCAAACGGTCCCGCTACGCTCTGCACCTGGGATTGACTGAGGCTGGTATGGGTACCAAAGGAACCGTGGCTTCCAGCGTAGCCCTCGCTGTGCTGCTCCAGGAAGGCATTGGTGACACCATTCGTGTCTCGCTCACGCCGCAGCCCGGTGAAGCGCGCACCCAGGAAGTGCTGATTGCGTCCGAAATCCTGCAAGCGTTGGGCCTGCGCAGTTTTGTACCGAGCGTCACCGCCTGCCCCGGCTGTGGTCGCACGACCAGCACCACTTTCCAGGAGCTGACCAAGGAGATTGATGATTTTCTGCGTGCCCAGATGCCGGTCTGGCGGGCGCAGTACCCGGGCGTCGAAAAACTCAGGGTTGCGGTGATGGGTTGCATCGTCAATGGCCCGGGGGAGAGCAAGCATGCCGACATCGGGATCAGCCTGCCGGGCTCCGGTGAAGCGCCGGCGGCGCCGGTCTATATCGACGGCGAAAAAAGTGTGACGCTGCGCGGAGACCATATCGCGCAGGAGTTCCGGGTCATCGTCGAAAACTACATTGAAAAGCGCTTTGGCACGCAAGCCGTCGCCTAGGTCGCTTAATCACTTCCATGGCCGAAAAATTAATTGCCGTTAAAGGCATGAACGACATATTGCCGCCCGATTCGGCGCGCTGGGAATGGCTGGAGGACAAGGTGCGATCGCTGATGGCGCGTTATGCCTACCGCAATATCCGCACGCCCATCGTCGAGCCGACAGCGCTGTTTGTGCGCAGCCTGGGTGAGGTCACCGACATTGTCGAAAAAGAGATGTACTCTTTTGAGGACAGGCTCAATGGCGAGGCGCTGACCTTGCGGCCAGAAAACACGGCGGGTGTGGTCAGGGCGGTGGCCGAGCACAACCTGCTGTATGAGGGCGGCAAGCGCCTGTATTACATGGGTTCGATGTTCCGGCATGAGCGGCCCCAGCGTGGACGTTACCGACAGTTTCACCAGATCGGCGCCGAGGCGCTGGGCTTTCCGGGTGCCGAGCTGGATGCCGAGCTGATTTTGTTGGCCGATGCTCTGTGGAAAGACCTGGGCCTCAACGATGTGCGGCTGGAGCTCAACAGCCTGGGTCAGCCTGAGGAACGCAAGCTGCATCGCGCGACGCTAATCGCTTATTTCGAAAAAAACGCCGATGTCCTGGATGAAGAAGCCAGGCGCCGGCTGCACAGCAATCCGTTGCGCATACTGGATACGAAGAACCCGACCATGCAGGCGCTGGTCGAGTCCGCTCCCAAGCTGATTGATTTCCTGGGCGAGGCTTCCCTGACCCACTTCAACAGTGTCAAGGCCATTCTCGACGCCAATGGGATCGCCTTCCGTATCAACCCCCGTCTGGTACGTGGCATGGACTACTACAACCTGACGGTGTTTGAGTTCATAACCGAAAGTCTGGGGGCGCAGGGCACGATTTGTGGCGGCGGCCGCTACGACTACCTGATCGAGCAGATCGGTGGCAAGGCCGCGCCCGCCGTGGGTTGGGCGCTTGGTGTCGAACGCGTGCTTGAACTGATCAGGGAGCAGGGCGATGCCGTGGCCTTGCCGGTTCCCGATGCCTATGCGGTGGTTCCCGAGACGACGGCCTTGCCGGTGGTTTTGAAAACCCTGCAAGCGTTGCGAGCTGCCGGTGTCTGTGTGCAGATGCATGCGGCTGCCGGTGTCGGTGTGCAAGGCATGGGCAGCATGAAGTCGCAGTTTAAAAAAGCCGATGGCAGCGGCGCGCGTTTCGCCCTGATTTTCGGTCAGACCGAACTGGCACAGGGCTGTGTGGCCGTCAAAGCCTTGCGTGGGGAAAAAGTCGATGTCGCGCAGGCCCAGACGCTGCAGCCGCTGGATGATATTTCATCGTGGGCGCCTGGCCTGCGCGCCGGCGGCTGACGGCGGCCCCCTACAATCAACGCAATTCTTTTAGCGGAATAACAGAGCTTTATGGCAAAACATCTCGATTTGGAAGAACAGGAGCAGCTCGACGAGCTGAAACACTTCTGGAAGCAATACGGCGACCTTATTACCTGGGTCCTGATTGTCGTTTTTGGCGCTGTCGCTGCCTGGTACGGCTACCAGTATTGGCAGCGCAACCAGGCAGCGCAGGCCGCCGTCATGTACGACGAGGTCGAGCGTGCCGCCCTCGCCGGTGAGTTCAGCCGGTTGGATCGTGCGCTGGCAGATATGAAGGAGCGTTATGGCGGCACGGCGTTTGCCCAGCAGGCTGGCTTGCTCGCAGCCAAAACCTATTACGACAAAGGCAATGTCGATGCGGCCAAGTCGGCTCTGAGCTGGGTTGCCGGCAAAGCCTCGGACGAAGGCTACCAGGCCATCGCCAAGTTACGCCTGGCCGGTGTGCTGCTTGAAGCCAAGGCCTATGACGAGGCCCTGCAGCTACTGTCCGGTACTTTTTCCAAAGACTTCGCGGCTTTGGCGGCGGACCGCCGGGGTGATATTCTGGCTGCGCAAGGCAAAAAAAATGAGGCCAAGGCCGAGTACGAAAAAGCCTACAAGGGCATGGACGAGCGGACTGAATACCGGCGCCTGGTCGAGGTCAAACTCAATGCGCTCGGGCTCAACCCCTCAATGTCATTGCCCAGTCCTGCCGCCGTCGCTGCAGTTTCTCCCGCGTCCGCCACGGAGGTCAAGCCGTGATATTCAAGTCTTTTAAGCCTTCTGTCCTTTCCTGTAAAGCGCCGGCAGCTATTATTTTAATAGCACTTCTGTCAGGTTGCTCAATGTTCGGCAGCTTTTTCGGCAGCTCCGCCAAAAAACCCCAACCGGCAGAGCTGCAGCCGGTCGTTGCGCTGGTGTCTGCCAAGCAGGTCTGGAGCTCGCGTATCGGCGAGGTCTCGTTCCCGCTCGAGGTCAATGTGTCCGGCGATACCGTCGTGGTGGCCAGCACCGACGGCGTAGTTGCCGCGCTGGATCCGCGTACTGGCCGCGATCTGTGGCGCACCAACATTGGTACGCCGATTGCCGCGGCTGTGGGCAGCGACGGAAAAGTGGCGGCCGTGGTTACCCGGGGCAATGAAGTGGTGGCCTTGGCCAACGGGCGTGAGATTTGGCGCCAGAAACTTGCGGCTCAGGCGTTTACCGCGCCTTTTGTGGCCGGTGGCCGTGTTTTCGTGCTTGCGGCCGACCGTTCGGTCAATGCCTTTGATGGTCAGACCGGGCGCAAGCTCTGGTCCCAGCAACGTCCCAGCGAGCCGTTGGTGTTGCGCCAGTCGGGCGTCATGCTGGCGGTCGGCGACACGCTGGTGGTAGGACTGGCCGGCCGTCTGGCCGGGCTGAACCCCCTTAACGGCAGCATTCGCTGGGAGGCCCCGATTGCCTCGCCGCGCGGCATCAACGATGTAGAGCGTCTGGTGGACCTGGTCGGCCGCGTTGACCGTACCGGCACGACCGTGTGTGCCAGAGCCTTCCAGGCCAGCGTCGGCTGCGTGGACGCCCAGCGTGGCGCACTGCTGTGGACCAAGCCTGCCAATGGTGCTCAGGGGATCGATGGCGACGAGCGTTTTGTGTTCGGTACCGAAGCCGACGGTAGGGTGATGGCCTGGCGTCGTGCCGACGGCGAAAATGCCTGGAGCACGGATCGCCTGCGCTACCGCAACCTGAGCTCGCCGCTGGTGGTGGGCCGATCGATCGCCATCGGTGACTCGGCCGGTTTTATCCATCTGCTATCGCGTGAAGACGGTTCTCTGTTAAACCGGCTCGCAACTGACGGCTCGCCGGTGGTCGCCGCCCCGGTGCTGGCCGCCAACACCCTGATTGCGGTGACGCGTTCAGGCGCTGTGTACGGCTTCGCACCCGAATAAGCCTAACCGGCCATAAATGGCCGTGAAACGTATTGATGAAACCTGTTCTTGCCCTGGTCGGCCGCCCCAATGTGGGCAAGTCAACTCTTTTTAACCGGTTGACCAAGTCGCGCGACGCGATAGTGGCCGACTATGCCGGCCTGACGCGGGATCGCCATTACGGCAATGGCCAGCTTGGTCCGCAGGAATTCATCGTTATCGACACCGGCGGCTTTGAGCCGGATGCCGTCGATGGCATTTACAAGGAAATGGCCAAACAGACCCGGCAGGCCGTGGCTGAAGCCGACGTCGTGGTTTTTGTCGTTGATGCACGCGCCGGCGTGAACGCCCAGGACCACGAGATCGCCAGGTATTTGCGCAAACTGGGCAAGCCGACGGTCTTGACCGCCAACAAGGCGGAAGGCATGACCGAAGCGGTGCAGCTGTCCGAATTTTTTGAGCTGGGCCTAGGCGACGTGCTGCCGGTGTCGGCTTCACACGGGCAGGGCATACGTTCATTGGTCGAGCTTGCACTGCAGCCGCTCAACCTGCCGGATCCCAGTGAAGAAGGGTTGCTCGATGACCCATCAGTGATCAAACTGGCGGTTGCCGGACGGCCCAATGTCGGAAAATCAACGCTGATCAACACCTGGCTGGGTGAAGAGCGTCTGGTTGCATTTGACCAGCCCGGCACCACACGCGATGCAATTTCCGTGCCGTTCGAGCGGGCTGGTCAGAAATTCGAGCTCATCGACACCGCCGGTTTGCGCCGCAAGGGCAAGGTGTTCGAGGCGATTGAGAAGTTCTCGGTGGTCAAAACCCTGCAGGCGATCGAGAGCTCCAATGTGGTGCTTTTGCTGCTGGACGCGACCCAGGGGGTGACCGACCAGGACGCACACATTGCCGGTTACATCCTGGAAAGTGGCCGTGCCGTGGTGCTGGCCGTCAACAAGTGGGATGCGGTGGACAGCTACCAAAAGGAAATCCTGGAGCGCTCCATCGAGACGCGCTTGTCATTCCTGAAATTTGCCAGCATTCACAATATTTCCGCGATAAAGCGACAGGGCCTGGGCCCGGTCTGGAAGTCCATCATCCAGGCCCACACCTCGGCCAACCGCAAAATGTCGACGCCGGTATTGACCCGTTTGCTGCTCGAAGCGGTTCAGTTCCAGAGCCCGCAGCGGGCAGGCATGTTTCGCCCCAAGCTACGCTATGCGCACCAGGGCGGCATGAACCCCCCCATCATCATTGTTCATGGCAATTCGCTGGAACACGTCACCGATGCCTACAAGCGCTTTCTGGAAGGGCGTTTTCGCAAGGAGTTTGATCTGGTCGGCACCCCTTTACGTATCCAGATGAAGTCCTCCAGCAACCCCTACGCCGACAAAGATTCAGCCAAATAATTGATGGACAAGTTTCGGGATTACAGCCATCGTCGATTGGCTGTGGTAAGGTCAAGTTCTATTAACTCTGAACACGGAAAATATCGTGAGCATTAACAAAGGGCAGCTGCTGCAGGACCCATTTCTCAATACTTTGCGCCGTGAACATGTTCCGGTTTCGATTTACCTCGTCAACGGCATCAAGCTTCAGGGTCAGATTGAATCTTTCGATCAGTATGTGGTTCTGCTGCGCAATACCGTCACCCAGATGGTCTACAAACACGCGATTTCGACCATTGTCCCCGGCCGTGCAGTGAATTTCACTGCAGCAGAATCCCAAGAAAGCCCAGCCAGCTGAGTTCGCAGGACTTCTCCCCGATGACGTATCCCCTGGCCATCCTGGTCGGGGTCGATCTGGGTTTCCCCAATTTTGACGCCGGCCTTGAAGAGCTGGGTTTGCTCGCCCAAACGGCAGGCATGCAGCCTGTTGCCCGCGTCACCTGCAAACGCAAGGCGCCCGATGCTGCGCTCTTCATCGGCAGCGGCAAGGCCGACGAGATCAAGCTGCTGGCGCTCGAAACCGGCGCAACCGAAATACTGTTCGACCAGTCCTTGAGCCCAGCGCAGCAGCGCAATCTGGAGCGAGTGCTGGGTTTGCCGGTCAATGACCGCACTTTACTGATTCTTGAAATTTTTGCCCAGCGCGCACGCAGCCACGAGGGCAAACTGCAGGTCGAACTGGCACGCCTGCAATACCTGTCCACACGACTCGTCAGGCGCTGGTCACACCTGGAGCGGCAAACCGGCGGTGCCGGCGTTCGAGGTGGTCCCGGTGAAAAGCAGATCGAGCTCGATAAACGCATGATCAGTGAGTCCATCAAGCGCACCAAGGAGCGCCTGGGCAAGGTCAAGCGGCAGCGGCAAACCCAGCGTCGCCAGCGCGAACGGCGCAATGCCTTTACGGTTTCGCTGGTGGGCTACACCAATGCCGGCAAATCAACGCTTTTCAATGCCCTCGTCAAAGCGCGCGCTTATGCGGCCGACCAGCTGTTTGCCACGCTGGACACGACCACTCGCCAACTGTATCTGGGCGATGCCGCCGGTTCCGTATCTTTGTCGGACACAGTCGGTTTCATTCGCGATTTGCCGCACGGTTTGATTGACGCGTTTGCCGCCACCCTGCAAGAGGCGGTCGATGCCGATTTGCTTTTGCACGTGGTTGATGGCGCGAACCCCGACCATCTGGAGCAGATTGAGCAGGTCCAGCGTGTCCTGTCCGAAATCGGCGCAGCGGCCGTACCCCAAATTCTGGTGTTTAACAAACTCGATGCCCTTGAAAAATCACGCTGGCCTCTTCAGTTAAGTGACAGTTTTGAAATGAAGGACGCTTTTTCCGACACGGGCGCGCGTGTCGAACGGGTCTTTGTCAGTGCGCAGACCGGCGAGGGTTTGCCGTTGTTGCGCCAACTGCTTGCCCGGCACGCGTCGCAGTTGCCAGCCGAAGATTCCCCGCAAATAAGTGAGGCTGTGGCCTGATTAGGCACAATGCCGGAATATTGAAAAAAAGTGAGCTTGATTCCATGAACCAGAACCCTGTGCTACAGACGCTGACGACTTTGCCGGCACGGCTGAGGCAACGCGCCCGAGGAATGTTCAATTTGAACGATCCTCGCTGGGGCCGTGACGATGGCAAAGCCCCTGCCGACGAGCCAAAGCCGGAGGCCGGCGGCGGCGACGAAGCGCCTGCGAAACCGCCGGCACCGAACCGCCCGCAGGGTCAACAGGGCCAGGGCCCCAATCAGGGCCCGCCCGACCTGGACGAGTTGTGGCGTGTCTTCAACCGCAAACTGGGCGGCTTGTTTGGGGGGGCTATTACCCGGGGGCAGCGTGCCCGGGTCAACTGGGGACTGGGCGGCGGCGGCAATGGCGGGCCGGGCGGCTTCCAGCCCGACTCGAAAAGTGCCCGTATCGGTGTCGGCCTGATCGCCGGTGTGGCAGTTCTGATCTGGCTTGGCACGGGTTTTTTCATCGTGCAAGAGGGTCAGCAAGCGGTGATAACCCAGTTCGGTAAATACAGATCGACCGCGGGGGCCGGGTTTAACTGGCGCCTGCCATACCCGGTGCAGCGCCACGAAATGGTGGTGGTGACCCAGATCCGTTCTGTCGATGTTGGCCGGGACGCCGTGATCAAGGCCACCGGACTGCGCGAGTCAGCGATGCTGACCGAAGATGAAAACATCGTCGAAATCAAGTTTGCCGTGCAGTACCGGCTCAATGACGCCCGTGCCTATCTCTTTGAAAGCAAAGATCCGGCGAGCGCAGTGGTGCAGGCGGCGGAAACGGCTGTGCGCGAAGTGGTCGGCAAGATGAAAATGGACTCGGCCCTGGCCGAAGAGCGCGACCAGATCGGACCTCGCGTACGTGTGCTGATGCAGACTATCCTGGACCGCTACAAGGTGGGCGTTGAAGTGGGCGGCATCAACCTGCAGCAAAGCGGTGTTCGCCCTCCCGAGC
>JBKJZS010000541.1:0-1325 GCA_046714915.1 Polaromonas sp.
GGATTTTCTCCGCATTTATGAATGAAATCGGCCTCCAGCCCTTGGTGGACAGGCGCAAGAAGCCACCTAATTGATAGCACATGAAGGTCAACGCTGTCCGCCTCAACAAGCATTAGTCCCAGCGCACGGCTCGGGGGCGGCAGGGCAGATGAGGTCCCCACAATTGCGCTGATAATCAAAAACGCTTTTCACTCCTGTTCCCGCTGTTCATGAAGCAGCCCCTGCGCCACAACAACATGCCCGAAATCGTCTTCAAAGGCAAAGAATACGTCTGCAACCACCACCTGACGGTGCCTTATCGTCCGCTGGTGGTGGACCAAGCCAAGGGCATTGGCCCGGCCGATCTGGGCAGCAACCTGGTGATTCACGGCGACAACCTGCATGCCCTCAAAAGCCTGCTGCCGCGCTACGCCGGCCATGCTTTCGCGGATGAATCGCTGATTCCCGTCGACGGCCTGGAGCTGGTGGGGCAAGCGCAATCGGTGGTGTGTGACCTGGTGTTTGAAGGCGACTGGATAGGCACGCTGAACGCGCGACAGTTCCAACCGGGGGTTATTTGACAGCTTCAAACACTCAAGCAGAGTTCGCTGCAGGCCGGGTACAAACCAACGCCCGACTCGACGCGTTGCTTCCCGCAGCCCAAGACGGCGTTTCCACCGGCCACCTGTAGCTCCATGGTCACGCTGCACGTCACCCGGGAACTGGCCCGCGCGCTCAAGCTGCCGACCCAGCTGGCTGTTCAGGCGAGTGCGCTTGGCGGCGCTCTCGGCCCTTGGTCCCTGGGGCTGGTGCATTGCCGACCGGCCAAACTGGTGGTGGCGGTGAGTGCGACCACACGCTGGGCCATGGCCTTGCATGCGGCGCCGCTGGCGACACTGCAAAAACGTTTTGGACCGGCCCTGCTGCAAAACCTGCTGGCGCTGGGTGTGCCGCCTGACCGTGCCCGCACCGAGGTGGACGCCCATATGCCGGCGCAATGGGCCCTGGGCCACGAGCGCGGCGTGCTGGCGCACTTGAACCAGTGCGCGGCCGATGCCCTGTGGGCGACCAACGACGGCCTGTCCTTGCCGTCGCTCAATCAGCGTCTGGCGGAGCGCATCATCATGAAGCCACAAGCCGGCACACCCTCCGCCGAGGTACTGCGTCTTCTGGGCGGCGACCCAGATAGCGTGGATCTTCTCAAGCGCGCAGTGGGGCAGGCCTGGAACGAGACCTACGCACTGATGCAGGCACAGGCTGGACAAGAAGTGGTGACGATGCCCGTGCTGCGCCTGCTGGGTTCCGAGCGGCTGGAGGCACGCCACCAGGCCAGCATTCTGATGGGC
>JBKJZS010000542.1:0-1449 GCA_046714915.1 Polaromonas sp.
TCCCTTGGGTGAGGATGTGTTCAATATCGGAAAAAGTGTTCTTGAACAACAGGTCGCGGGTGCTCTCCAGGAATTTTGATTCCCACTCGTGCTTGAGGTCTTTGTAGCGGGCCAGCATGGGATACAGGCCGAAATTCATCGAGCCCATGTTGAGCGACGCCACCTCCGGCTTGAGCTGCAAGGCGGGCTGCATGCGCTCGTCCACGGTCATGGTCGGAGAGCCACCGGTGGTGATGTTGACCACCACGTTGCTGCGTGCCTTGATGTCGCTGACGAAAGCGCGGAAAGCATCGGGCGACTGGTCGGGCCGGCCGTCCCCGGGCTTGCGCGCGTGCAGGTGCGCGATGGCCGCCCCGGCTTCGGCCGCGCCCACGGCGGCATCGGCAATCTGTTGCGCGCTCACTGGCAGGTAGGGCGACATTGACGGGGTGTGGATGGAGCCAGTGACGGCGCAGGTGATGATGACTTTATGGCTCTGGGCCATTGGGGATCTCCTCGAATGAAAGACTCAGCGGCCGCCGGCGACGTCCACGATTGTTCCGTGCACATAGGAGGACGCGTCGGAAGCCAGCCACAGTGCAACCTCGGCCACTTCGCGGGCGGAGCCGGCGCGGCCCAGGGGAACGGCGGTCCTGGCCATTTGCTCCATTTTCTCGACGCCGCCATGCACATTGTGGATTTCGGTGGAGATGAGACCCGGCCGGATGGCATTCACGCGGATCCCTTCCGGGCCGACTTCCTTGGCCAAGGCCAGATTGAAGCTGTCGATGGCGCCCTTAGACGCTGCGTAGGCCGCGCCGCCGCCCAGGCCGCCCAGGCGCGAGGCCACCGAGGACATGTTGACTATGACGCCGCCGCGGCCGCCGTGCGCGGTGGACATGCGGCGTATAGCCTCGCGCGAGCAGTAGTAGGCGCTAAACACGTTGGCGCGGAAGACCTCCAGCAGGTTTCTCTCGTCCGCGTTATCGACGCGGAAGTTCGCCAGCACACCTGCGTTGTTCACAAGCGCGTCGCAAGGACCGAAAGCTTCGTCGAGCTGCGCGAACATCCGCACCACCTGGTCCTGTTGGCCCACATCGGCCTGCAGCGCCACGGCCTGCCCGCCCGCGCCGATGATCTGCTTGACGACTTCCTGCGCGGCCTGCGCGCTGTTGAGATAGTTCACGCCCACCCGCCAGCCGCTTGCGCACGCCAGCAGGGCGATCTCGGCGCCGATACCCCGGCTGGCGCCCGTCACCATCATCACTTTGCTGTGGCTCATTCGGGTTGGAGGTTGGCGTCTTTGACCAGGCGGATCCACTTGGACACCTCGCTGCCCATGAAAGCCTTCAGCTGCTCGGGCGCCAGCGGCATGGGCTGGATGCCGATGCCGGCAAGCTTCTCCCTGGCTTCGGGACTCTTCAGGGCTTGCCCGACCGCGTGGTTGAGTTTGTCGACCACGTCTTTGGG
>JBKJZS010000543.1:0-3642 GCA_046714915.1 Polaromonas sp.
CAGGCCGCGACCCCGCACGGCGCGGATCAGCGGCGCTGCCGCGAGCTGTACGGCGCTGAGCCGCTGCAACAGATGCTGGCCCAGCGCCGCGCTGCGGGCCACCAGATGTTCATCCTCCATCACACGCAGCGCCTCCAACCCGACGGCGGCGGCCAGCGCATTGCCGCCAAAGGTGGAGCCATGGCTGCCGGGCGTGAACACGTCCATCACCGCCCTGTCTGCCAGGAAGGCGCTGACCGGCAGCAAGCCGCCGCCCAGGGCCTTGCCCAGAATCAGTCCATCGGGCCGGATGCCCTCGTGCTCGAATGCAAACCAGCGGCCGGTGCGGCCCAGGCCGGACTGCACCTCGTCCAGGATCAGCAACAGGCCTTGCTGCGTGCACCAATCCCGCAGTTGGGTGAAAAAGCCTGGAGGCGGCAGCACAATGCCGGCCTCGCCCTGAATCGGCTCGACCAGTACCGCGCAGCTGTGGGGAGAGGTGGCGGCGCGCACGCTGGCCATGTCGCCAAAATCAAAAAACTGGAAGCCAGGCGTGAAAGGTCCGAAACCGGCACGGTAGTCGGCCTCGCTGGAGGCGCTGATGACGGTGGTCGTGCGGCCATGAAAATTGCCCCGCGCCACCAGGATCCCGGCCTGCCCGTCCGGCACCCCCTTGACACGGTAGCCCCAGCGGCGCGCCGCCTTGATGGCGGTTTCCACCGCTTCGGCTCCGGTGTTCATCGGTAAAGCCTTCTCAAAACCCGCCACACGACACAGCTTCTCCAGAAATGGTCCGAGCGTGGTGCCGTGGTAAGCGCGCGAGGTGACAGCCACGCGCGCGAGCTGGCGCTGCGCGGCGGCCACCAGGCGCGGGTGCAGGTGGCCGTGGCTGACGGCGGAGTAGGCACTCATCATGTCGAGGTACTCGCGGCCCTCGACATCCCAAACCTGGCAGTCTCGCGCATGATCGACGACGACCGGCAGGGGATGGTAGTTGTGGGCACAGAACTGCGCTTCCGCCCGCAAGAAATCTTGCCCTGTGGTAGCCGATTTTGTGCTCATGCTATCTCTCCTGTTAGAGATTACTGTAGGCGCATGCGGCTTCGGCGGCGGTGAAAATGAGGGGCTCTCTGTGCCTGCCGCAGACGTGCGTCG
Organism: Polaromonas sp.; assembly: GCA_046714915.1. Classification (GTDB taxonomy): domain Bacteria; phylum Pseudomonadota; class Gammaproteobacteria; order Burkholderiales; family Burkholderiaceae_C; genus Polaromonas. The sequence goes on from JBKJZS010000543.1 coordinate 1,135, forward strand.
GGCAGTTGACTTCCGAATCGGAAGTTACGCTGCCTTGTGAGCTTCAATCAGGCAAGACCGCCTGAACACCCTGATCAGTATTCAACCGGACTCACCCCGTTTTGGGGCCAGTTTCCGTACATGGACGCACCCGAATTTGCCAGGCTTTCAATTCATGGCGGCTCGAAGGTAAAGATTGCACCCGTACATTCGGACTTTGGATGCGGCTTGCAGGGGTTGATGCGTTGATTCGGCTTGTGCGTGCAACATGACCCTTCGTTCCCCCGTACCCCCTCGCGGGCACCGGGATAGGTAGTAACGAAGGGCCCTTAAGATACAGGTAAACATCATGGATGGGTGCATTACCTGCATCTCATGGGTCACCCCTGCGAGAAGAGAAGAAAATGAACGAGCCCGCTACCTCCGCTACGCCTTCCTCCCCGATTTATGTGTCGCATCAAGAGTTTCGTGCGGGTTTGCCTGCGGGTCGGTTCCGATTGATCGTGAACCCGGAGCGTGCGCAAAAATACGTGAAGCATCGCCTGTTTGTCGTGGGTATCTCGCTGCCCTTGGTCGGCATCGGCACGGCGCTGAGCCTGTGGGGTTATCCGTGGGTAGGCATTCCAGTGGTCATTGTCGGCGCCCTGTTGCACCGCGTCATCAAAGCCCACGCCGCGAAAATCCTGCTGCACCTGGCACTCCATGACGCCAAGACCTATCTGGAAGCGATAGAGTACGAAATCCTGGAAGTGCGCTACGCGGACTGACCGCTTTCAAGCCGTACTTTGGACGGCAGCACCTTGCCTGCGCAACTGCAGGGCAGTAAACCCGCCCGGTCCGATCATGGCCATCTATGGCGAGCACTGTCACTGTTGAATCGCCCCGGGTTTCGTGGAGGCCGGTTGGTTTAAGTCAGACCGCAGTAGCGGTTTGACTGGCGAGTTGCCGATAGTAATTTTCTTCAGCTTCGGCAGGAGGAATGTAGCCGATTGGCCCCAGCAGTCGGTGGTGGTTGAACCACGACACCCATTCAAGCGTTGCCAGTTCGACGGACTCCTTGGTTTTCCAAGGCCCGCGCCGGTGGATCAATTCTGCCTTGTACAAGCCGTTAATCGTCTCGGCCAGGGCGTTGTCATAGCTGTCGCCTTTGCTGCCCACTGAGGGCTCGATTCCAAGCACTCGCCAGTTTCAGGATTTCGTTGGCCCGGCGCAGTTCCTTGTTCTCGCGCTCCAGGGCCTTGATGCGTTCATGCTCGGCACTGGTGACGCCTTGGCGCGTTCCCGCATCAACTTCTTGCCTGCGTACCCATTCATGCAGGGTCTGAGTGATCTTGCCCCCGAAAAACGTACTCCATAGCTGGTGTGAAAATTCAGCAATTTGGAGATCGAAGATGACCAAGAGAAAAGACGGGCAGGCCCGGGGCAAGTACACCCTGGAATTCAAGCTGGAGGCGGTGCGCCTGGTCAAGGGCGGGCAGGCGGTGCCGGTGACGGCCAAGATCCTGGGCGTGCCGGTGCAGACGCTGGGCAACTGGGTGAGGCTCAGTGAGAAGGGCCAACTCAAAGGGGCCGGCGACAAGCCGGTGTCGCCCGAACAGATGGAACTGGCGCGCCTGCGCGCGGAGAATGCGCGGCTGCGCATGGAGCGCGACATCTTAAAAAAAGCGACGGCGTACTTCGCCAAGGAATCTCTGTGAAGTACGCCTGGATAGCCAGGCACAAGGCCCTGTGGCCGGTCACGCTGGCCTGCGAGGTGCTGGGCGTCAGCGCCAGTGGCTACTTCGAGCACTGGCGCCGCAAGGACGCCGGCAAGCCCAGTAAACTGGGAGCCAACAAGCGCATCAGCGATGAAGCCTTGCTGGTTCACATCAAGGCCATCCACGCCGAGGTCAAACAGGAATACGGTTGGCCCAAGATGTGCAAGGAGCTGGTAGCACGTGGCATTCGGGTGGGCAAGGAACGGGTGCGAAAGCTGATGCAGCGCCACGGCATCAAGGCCCGGGGCAAGAGAAAGTTTGTGGTCACCACCGACAGCAAACACGATTTTCCCATCGCGCCGAATCTGTTGGCACGCAACTTCAGCCCGGCGGCGCCGAACCAGACGTGGAGCAGCGACATCACCTACATCGCCACCGACGAGGGCTGGCTGTACCTGACGGCGGTGCTGGACCTGTTCAGCCGCCAGGTGGTGGGCTGGAGCATGAGGGAACATATGCAGACCCACGCAGTGACGGACGCGCTGCGCATGGCGTGGTTCAGGCGCCGCCCTGCGCCGGGGCTGATCTTTCACTCGGACCGGGGCAGCCAGTATTGCAGCCATGAGTTTCAGATGGCGCTCGCGGGCTACGAGATGAAATCGTCAATGAGCCGCAAGGGCAACTGCTGGGACAACGCGCCCACCGAGAGCCTGTGGGGCCGTCTGAAGGTGGGCAGGCTGTACGGGAGACGGTTTGCCACCCGGCGCGAGGCCATGGACGAGGTGATGGACTGGATCAATTTCTACAACCACAAAAGATTGCACTCGACGCT
>JBKJZS010000544.1:0-1210 GCA_046714915.1 Polaromonas sp.
CGCTTCTGAAAAAAATGCCGTAAACCCAAGTTTGAAGAAAAAATGGCATTCAACCCAATAGCCATGGGCGCAGGAAGCTATGTATTTAATAGCAAAAGCAGACTGCCCGAGAGTCGGCGGTACCTACACTGCTCGCCCGGCCACCTTCTGCCTCGACGCAGGCCGCGGGGCTTCCGATGGACGCATTGCCCTTAAAAGCCCGCCCGGCGCCATGGAAACCAGGGAGCGGCTGGAGTCCATCGCCAACGCCAAAGGGGTGATATTTTTCCCCGGGCAGACCATGCCGCCGGCGCGACCAAGGTCAGCTCAACGCGGCGACCGACCGAGGTGTTGATATTTGGCAATCCGGTGGGCGGCACGCCTTTGATATGGAGTGCGCCCCAACCGCGGACATTGGTCGGGCTACAACGACCCGGCTTTCTGGCCACCTGCCACGACGCTGCGCAGTGTGCGGCAGTCCAGAACACGAAGAAGGCGCGGGCCGGGTTGGCGGCAGGCCACGGGAAAAATCAGCTATCAAAAAAAGAGCAATGACAAGGACTTCAGCGCAAGCCGCCACCGCCCGCGCGTTCTGCGCGCTGGATCAACTCGATCTTGTAGCCATCAGGATCGGTCACAAAGGCAATCACGGTGCTGCCGCCTTTGACCGGCCCGGCTGCACGCGTCACGTTACCGCCCGCGGCCCTGATTTTGTCGCAGGCGGCGTAGGCGTCGGGCACGCCGAGCGCAATGTGGCCGTAGGCGGTGCCCATGTCGTACTGGTCGGTACCGTGGTTGTAGGTCAGTTCAATCTCGGCATGCTCCGGGTTGTTGCCGTAGCCGACAAAAGCCAGGCTGTATTTGTACTCGGGGTTTTCCGACGTGCGCAGCAGCTTCATGCCGAGGATCTGGGTGTAGAAGTCGATCGAGCGCTGGAGATTGCCAACGCGCAGCATGGTGTGTAGGAGACGCATGAACGGATTATGAAGTGGGTGGGGGGAAGTTTGCAGGTGCACGGCACTGTTTTCAGGTCGGCGTCCCTGCAAGACCATCCTTAACGATAAAACAGCAGCCGCGTCACGAAAGTATGCTCGGCCTCCAGGACCGACCAGCACCAGCCCTATCGGTTCAGGCACAGCACGATGGCCGCCAAGACGCGCATCAAGGCCAGGAGCAGCCCTTCGACCCCTTCGACGGTGCTCAGGACAGGCGGCTCAGGGGGAACGGTTCA
>JBKJZS010000545.1:0-7411 GCA_046714915.1 Polaromonas sp.
CCGCAGTACATTGCGGACCTGGAGGGAATCAGCGGAATCGGGGTCAAGAAACTGGAGGCTTATGGCAGTGAGGTTTTGCGGGTGTGCGCCGCCGCCTCGTAAGCCGGGCCGATCCGCGGTCCATGCAGCAAGCGCCCGCGCCTGAGTTCCTGCGGCATGGATGCCGGATCGAGTCCGGCATGACAGCGTTGGGGGCGCCTGGTTGTGGCGAGTCCGGCAGGACAGTGCGCGCACCCCGCCTGTCAATGCCGGTCCGCCCCCCGCAGTCCACGCAGCAAGGGCCCGCGCTGGCTACTCCAACTTACGCGCTCATCCTTCGGCTACCCGTGCCGCGCACCCGGACATCACTGAACAAAACCCATACCCCTCGCATCTCGCACTTCGGGCTTGATGCGATGCTCGGCTTCGAGCTGACTTAAAAATTCGTCGCCACTCAACTCGGTTGCGAGAATATCAATCTGCCGCTTGACGGCGGCAAAGTCACCCGGGCACAGCTGGTCGAGCTTGCCCAATCGTGACTTCAACTCGGCGGTCAGCAAGGACGAATCGCTGGCCAGCGCTTCGGTAACAAACATTTTTTCACGCTGCACCGGTGTCAGCGGCATGAACTTGATTTTGAAAGTAAAGCGCCGCAACGCCGCCGGGTCCAGACTTTCCAGCAGGTTGGTGGTGCAGACAAAAATGCCGCTGAAACGCTCCATGCCCTGCAGCATTTCGTTGACCTCGGTCACTTCATAAGTCCGCTGCGCGCCGCGCCGGTCCTGCAAAAAGCTGTCGGCTTCGTCGAGCAGCAGCACCGCGCTCTCGACTTCGGCCTCACTGAACATCGCTGCCATGTTCTGCTCGGTTTCACCGACGTATTTGCTCATCAGGTCACTGGCCTGCTTGATGATGAGCGGCCGGTTCAGCGCCTTGGCCAGGTGTTCGGCCAGCGCGGTCTTGCCAGTACCCGGCGCGCCGTAAAAACACAGTGTGCCGTGGCCGCGGCTCTGGAGCGCCTGCACGATGCGCGACACTTCAAAGCGCGACTCGACATTGAGCATGGACAGGTCATACGTGGTGACGCTGCGCCGCCCCGACGCGTCGGCCTTGTTACCCAGCGCCAGGTCGGCGTTTTTGAGCTGGCGCTCGATCAGCGACTCCATCAAGGCGGTGTTGCCGCCTGACAAGAGCGCCTGCATGCCGGCGCCGTCAGTGCTGGCCCCCGGACTGCTGGCCAGTTTGGCAAAACGCACCGCCGTGCGGATCTGCGCCGGCGTCAGTCCTTTGCGCTCGGTGAGCCGGGCCACAAAGGCGTCACTGACCGGCACGCCTTCAAGCGTCTTGCGCACCAGGCCCTCGCGCGCGCCGGGCGGCGGCGATTTAAGCTCCAGGTGGTAGGCAAAACGACGCCGGAAGGCGGGGTCAATCTGCTCGATGCGGTTGGTCACCCACAAAGTGGGCACGGTGTTCGATTCCAGAATCTGATTGACCCAGGCCTTGCCGCTGACCGAGCCCGTGCTGGGGGCCGCCATCTGCTCGGAGCGCGCCATCAGCTGTGCAGCTTCGCTGGAGATGGTGGGAAAAACGTCCTCCACCTCATCAAACAGCAAAGCGGCATGGGCGCTTCCTTTGAGAAACACCTGGGCGATCTGGAGCGAGCGGTAACGGTCACGGCCACTCAGCGAATTGCCGTCGCGGTCGGCGTATTCGACCTCGAACAAATCCAGCCCGGCGGCCTGCGCCACCACCTTGGCGAGCTCGGTTTTGCCGGTGCCCGGCGGGCCGTAGAGCAGCACATTGACGCCCAGCTCTTTGCTGGCAACGGCATTGAGCAGCAGCGACACCAGCACCTGCACGTCTTCACCGGCAAAGGAAAAATCCGCCAGTCCAAGGCGGCTGCGATCCACGGGCCGGGTGAACACCGCCATCAGCTCGTTCTGGTCGCGGTACTCGCGCATCAGCACCGGCGGCAGTTTTTCGCTGACTTTCATCAGATCGGCCAGGTCGGTGATGTTGTGCTCGGAAATCAGGTTTTCGACCATGCCGATGCGTTCCAGTCGCGAGCCGGCGCGCAAGGCCTCGGCCACTTCGTTGGCCTTGACGCCGGCCACATCGGCAATCGCGGCATAGGCTTCCGGCGCGTTGTTGACCTTGAACTCGACCAGCATCGAGCGCAGGTCGCGCTGGTAACGCGCCAAAGTGCCATACAGCAGCAAGGCCCGTTCGGCCTGGTTGAGCTGCAGCAAATTGGCCAGCGCATCGATGTTTTTTTCCACCAGGGTCGACTGCTTTTTCAGCGCATGGGTCAGCCAGTCCCCGGTGGCACTGAGCACCGACAACAGGTCCTTGGGCTGGTCCTTGGCATGTTCGTCAAGGTAGAAAAACAGCGTGCCTTCTTCATACGGCCCGCGCCAGGCGCCGTGGCGGTTCATGAACGCGGTGTCGCTGAGCGCCTCATGACCGCGCCAGAATTCGTTATCCTTGCAGCGCCGACCGAGAAATTCGCGCAGGCGCTGCAGCGCGGGCAAGGGCCACACCAGGTGCCGACCCGACAGTGACAGCAGGCTGTTGAGGTCGCGCCGCACGTTGAATTTTGCGCCCTGCCGCGCCGCCAGGGTCAGCACAAAATGCGAGCACATCAAGTCCAGAACCGGCGCGTCCTTCAGGCCGGGGGACAGCAGCAGCTGACCATGCTTGTCAGCACCCGATCGTTTGCTCATTGAGGAACCTCCAGCCTGGAAGGAAACACCATTTGCACATGCACCCACACTTGACGCACACCCAACCATAGCGCAGCTTGAGGCATCATGGAAGACGCTGCCTGGCCAAGCCCGTGTGAATTGCGCCACAACCAGCCACAATCAGCACTTTCCTGGAGCCAAGCAGGTGCCCCCCGCTCACCATTGTTCGCTGCCCGCCCGAGGGCGCCCGTGCCCCCCCTGGAGCCAGAACGTCAGGATGAACCATGCTTGCTTTGACCGATATTGAGGCCGCCGCCCTTCGCTTGCAAGGCCAGTTGCTGGATACCCCCTGTGTCGCGTCCAAAACGCTGTCCCAAATTACCGGGGCGGACATCTTCCTTAAATTTGAAAACCTGCAGTACACCGCCTCCTTCAAGGAGCGCGGCGCCTGCAACAAGCTGGCGCAGCTCTCGAACGAAGAGCGGCGCCGCGGTGTGATTGCAATGAGCGCGGGCAACCACGCCCAGGGTGTGGCGTATCACGCGCAGCGCCTCGGTTTGCGCGCGGTGATCGTGATGCCGCGCTTTACCCCGGGCGTGAAAATTGAACGCACCCGCGGCTTTGGCGCCGAGGTGCTGCTGCATGGGGACACGCTGGAAGAGTCGCGCAGCCACGCGCTGAGCCTGGCCGAACACGATGGCCTGGTGTTCATTCATCCCTATGACGACGAAGCCATCGTCGCCGGTCAGGGGACGGTCGCCCTGGAGATGTTGCGCGCTGTACCCGGGCTGGAAACACTGGTTGTTGCGGTGGGTGGTGGCGGCCTGATCGCCGGCATGGCGACAGCGGCCAAAGCCATCAAGCCAGAGATCGAAATCATAGGCGTGCAAACCTCGCGTTTTCCGGCCATGTTCAATGCCATCAAGGGAACGCAGCATCCGCAGGGCAGCAGCACGATTGCCGAGGGCATTGCCGTCGGCACCCCCGGCATCATCCCGCAGGCCATCATTGAGCGGCTGGTGGACGACCTGGTGCTGGTTGACGAAGGGGATATCGAGCAGGCGATGGTGATGCTGCTCGAAATTGAAAAAACCCTGGCCGAAGGCGCGGGCGCTGCAGGCCTGGCCGCGCTGCTGAAATACCCGGCGCGTTTCAAAGGCAAAAAGACCGGTCTGGTGCTTTGCGGCGGCAATATCGACCCGCTGCTGCTGGCGGCCATCATTGAACGCGGCATGGTGCGTGCCGGACGACTGGCCCGCATCCGGGTGAGTGCGCGCGATGTACCCGGCTCGCTGGCCAAAATCACCGCGATGGTGGCCGACGCCGGTGCGAACATCGATGAGGTGCATCACCAGCGGGCGTTCACCATGTTGTCGGCGCAAAACGTGGATATTGAACTGGTCATCCAGACCCGCGGGCGCGAACACATTGCACAGGTGCTGGCTGTTCTGAAAACAGCCGGCTTTGAAGCCGAGGAAAATCTATGAGCGCCCACGCTCACCTTCTTTCGCGGCCGCCCGAGGAGTCGCATGCCTCTTTTGAGGCAGCTCGGCAGGAGGCACCATGAACATCGAGACACTGCAGGCTGCTCTGGTGGAATATTTTGCACCCTGGGTGCAAGCACTGGGCTTGAAGGTCGAGTCGCTGGACGGCCAGTGCGTGACCTTGCGCCTGCCGCAAAACGCGCAACTTTCACGGGTGGGCGGCATGCTCTGCGGGCAGGCCATGATGGCCGCGGCGGACACGGCCATGGTGCTGGCGCTGATCAACCATTTTGGTGAATTCAAACCCTGCACCACGGTGCAGATGAACAGCAGTTTTCTAAAACCCTTGTCAAATCAGGATGCGTGGATTGAAGCGCGTGTGCTGCGCGCTGGGAAATCGCTGGTCTTTGGCGAGATTGACATTCGCGGTGCAAACGACGGCAACAGCGTCAGCCGCGCCACGACGACCTACGCGCTGCTTTAAGGTTAAGGCGCCTTGCGGCGCGCTCAGCGCAGGTGCTTGCTCATTTTGGCGGAGAACAACTGGCCAATGCTGACGCTGCGCCGACCCGGTAGCAGCTCGAAACTTTCCCCCGCACGCAAGGTGCCGGGGCTCAGCACCGACAGGTAAACGCCGCAAAAACCGCTTTGTGCCATCCGTTGGGAGGCCTGAGCGAAACCCATCGCGGCGTTGAATTTGTAGCAGGGCTCGCGGGGAATGCGCACCTGCAGTTCGCAATGCGGAAATTTCAGCACATCGCCGGCCCACAACTCGCTTTCCAGCAGGCCCTGCAACGTGAGGTTTTCGCCCAGGCTGCCATGTGGCAGGCTGTCGTCAGTCTGGCTCAGCCCGTGGTCTCGCCGCTCGGCCTGCCAGAACGGGTAGTGCTCGGACGGATAGGCATAGACCGCTTTTTCAAGTCCGCCATGAATCGACAGGTCGACCTGCTCGTCGCCGAGCAAACCCAGGGGCAGCACCGGCACGGAGCCTGCCACAGCACGCTTGCCCATGGCCGTCAGAATGCCGCGGCCGCCGATGTCGACGCGCCGCGCTGTGGCGACCTGGACCGAAAGCAAGCGTCCCACGGTTGGCAAGCTCAGTTCCAGCCAATCATGTCGCAGCCCTTGTCACCCAGACAGCGCGGCTCATAGCCTAGTTGCGGCAAGTGATGCCGGGGCCTGCGTTGCGAAACGCGCCCCGAGTGGCGGTGGGATACAACACCGGTCGGCCCCCGGGGGCTGCTGGCGCCGGTGCTGGCACGGACCCGACCCGCCGCCCAGAACCGGAGCAGTGCAGCGCTTCGGACCCGCGCTGGTTTGACAAAATAATGCATGCTTGACCCCGAGACTCAATGACTGCAGCTGGCCGTGAGCGCCGGCCGGCACGCCTGACCCGGCAGCCGAACCATCGGTCCCGCGCCCGATAAATAACCGCACGAAGGCAGCCGGCTTGCCCGCTTGCAGCGCCCGGGTCCAAAAAGGTAAAATCACAACGTTGTTACCCGTTAACAGGAACCCCCATGTCAAGCCCCGCGGATCAGTCTACCAACGCCGCCCACAGCAGCCCCACTCCCGCGCAGGAACAGGACCCGGTGGAAGCTATTGTGCCGCTGATGCCCATCGTCTTGCCTGTCGCAGGTGCCGTGCTGATGTTTTTGCTGGCATTCATTGCCATCTACATGGCTTGAAGCCCGAAGTACCAATCTGCGCAGGGACAGGGACAGGGTCACTTGATCTTTCTCTTCAAACAGGCGCTCGAAGGGGGCGCAGACCGCTGCAGCCAGCAAACCCCGCACCTCCTGGCGCCAGCATAGGGACAAATAGGGCTCCAACCTCGATAGAGTGGGCGCAAGCAGCTATTAATTCAGGAGCAGGTCGGCATTTCACAAAAGTCGTGCCCGGTGAAGAGCCAAGAGCTTGTTTCGCCAGCAACGTTTCCACCCACTGGCCAGCCAGCGGGCATTTCAATACTGCCTGCGCAGGCGGCGGCTTGCCGGCCTCAGCGGGTTGTTTCATGGCAGGGTCGGCAGGGGGAAGACTCGATGGATGACGCATTCCCAACCTCTGCGTCATGACTGCCGGAACCGGAACCTAGCCTATGCATAACCTCATGCAAGTTTTGCATAGGTTTTGGCCGTAACCGTGCGGTAACTCGCGACGATGTTCTTAAAATGAACTTCTGGCCGACCCGTGGAACCCGACAAAGCAAGACACCCGCTGCTTTTTCTGACATCGCGCCGCAGCCCACCGGCTACGGCCCCCGCCCGCCGACCGGGACTTGTCTGATGGTAGGCGCTGCTTTGTTTCAGGCCGATGACGGCCTGATCTGAAGCGGCAACCAGCGCCATTTCGACAAACGTCTCGATGTCACAGTCACTGCTGCACCGCTCTGCCTACGACCCGACGTTTATCGAAATAACGCTTTTTAACTTTGGAGCTGTCGATGAACCACCCCGCCATGCATGGACTTGACCTCAATACCCCCAGCTATGTCAAGAATGCCAAACTGATCGCCTGGGTTGCCGATATGGTGGCCGTGTGCAAGCCGGACAGCGTGTATTGGTGCGACGGCAGCGACGCTGAATACGATCGCCTGTGTCAGCAGCTGGTCGACGCCGGCACCTTCAGGAAACTCAACGCAACCAAGCGACCCAACAGCTTTCTGGCCTGTTCCGACCCGAGCGACGTGGCGCGTGTGGAAGACCGCACCTACATCTGCTCGGCCAAGCAGGAAGACGCCGGCCCGACCAACAACTGGATGGCCCCGGCCGAGATGCGCGCCACCTTGCAGCCGCTGTTTGACGGCTGCATGAAAGGCCGCACCATGTACGTGGTGCCTTTCAGCATGGGCCCGCTCGGCTCACCGATTGCGCACATCGGCATCGAGCTGTCGGACAGCCCGTATGTGGCCGTCAGCATGAAAATCATGACGCGCATGGGCCGGGCCGTGCATGACGTGCTGGGTGGCAATGGCGCTTTCGTGCCCTGCCTGCACACCGTGGGCGCGCCGCTGGCCGCGGGCCAGAAAGACGTGACCTGGCCCTGCAACAAGATCAAGTACATCGTGCACTACCCCGAAACGCGCGAGATCTGGTCCTACGGTTCGGGCTACGGCGGCAACGCGCTGCTCGGCAAGAAATGCTTTGCGCTGCGCATCGCCTCGACCATGGGCCGGGACCAAGGCTGGCTGGCCGAACACATGCTGATTTTGGGCGTCGAGTCTCCGGCGGGCGAAAAAACGTATGTGGCTGCGGCTTTCCCGAG
>JBKJZS010000546.1:0-8566 GCA_046714915.1 Polaromonas sp.
GGTCAAGTACCTGCGCCGCATCGAGCTTGGTGACATGCCCTACGGGACCAAGGACGAGACCATTCATTACGTCGATTTGATGCCGGACGGCACGCACCGGCAGTACACCAGCATCCAGGAAGTCAAAAGTGTGATCACTTCGCCGAGTGGCGGGCAGGTGTTGCTCGACAAAGGCTTTCACACTGTGACCGGGCTGGCTTGGAGCGGGCGCGGCAAGATCAAGCAGGTCGATGTATCGGTGGATGGCGGCAAGAACTGGAAAGCGGCACGGCTTGAAGGGCCGGTGCTGTCCAAATGCCTGACGCGTTTTAACAGCGAGTTTGTCTGGGACGGCAAACCGGCATTTTTTCAGAGCCGGGCGGTCGATGAAACCGGCCAGATCCAGCCGGGCTATGGCGAGCTGCGCAAAGTGCGGGCGTCCCGCAGCATTTATCACAACAATGCGGTCCAGACCTGGGCCCTGGAAGAAAACGGCGAGGTCAAAAATGTCCAGCTGTTTTAAACGCTTGCACGCCGGCAGCGTCGTATTTTTCCTGTGTGTTTCTGCAATCGCCGGAGCCGTTCAGGCGGTCGAAAAAACCAATGAAAAGTACCCTGGCATAGGCCGCACCGCAACTCCGGCTGAAGTCCGGGCCTGGGACATCGACGTCAGGCCCGATTTCAAGGGCCTGCCCAGGGGCGCAGGTTCGGTACGCCAGGGTGAGGTGCTGTGGGAGGCGCAATGTGCGTCATGCCACGGCACCTTTGGCGAATCGTCCGACATCTTCACGCCGATTGCCGGCGGCACCACTGCTGCGGACATCAAGAGCGGGCGGGTGGACAGCCTGCTGCCGGGCGCCAACCAGCCGCAACGCACCACCTTGATGAAAGTGCCAACGCTGTCCACGCTGTGGGACTACATCAACCGCGCGATGCCGTGGAACGCGCCCAAATCACTCAGCGCCGACGAGGTCTATGCCGTCACCGCCTACATCCTGCATCTCGGTAACATCGTCCCGGCGGAGTTCACGCTGTCCGAGGGCAATATCCGCGAGGTCGAGCAGCGCCTGCCGAATCGCAAGGGGATGACGACGGCGCACGCGATGTGGCCCGGCCGGGAACTGGGCGGCGCGGCGCGGCCCGACGTGCAGGGTTCAACCTGCCTGCGTGACTGCAAGAAAGACGTAGCCGTCAAAAGTTTTTTGCCGGATTACGCGCGCAACGCCCACGGCCAACTGTCCGACCAGTCGCGCCCGCTGGGCGCCAGTCGCGGTGCCGACACCAGCAAGCCGACCACGGCTGCCATTTCACGGTCGAACAGCGCGGTAGCCGTTACCGGAAAGGCAAAAGACGCTCCTGAAAAAGGAGCTGATTCGGTCCTTCAGCCGACAGTCCGGATTGTCGGGGCTACCTCATCAGGAGCGACGCCCGCAGTGGTGCTGCTGCAGAAGAACGCATGTATGGCATGCCATGGCATCGACAACAAGCTGATCGGACCATCTTTCAGGGATATAGCCAACAAGTACAGGGATCGTGCTGATGCAGTGAGTTATCTCTCGGGCAAAATCAAGTCTGGTGGTCAAGGTGTTTGGGGTGCCATTCCGATGCCTGCTCAAGCTTTGAGCATGGGCGAATCAGCTGAGTTGGCCCAGTGGCTGGCGCTCGGCATGAGTAAGTAAATCTGTGTGAAATTCGAATTCGGTGTTCAAGCAAGGCACGCGAGAAATACCCTTCCGTCGTGTTTGGTTTTTGGTGTTCAAGTCTCAAGATAAGCAAGTTATATAAAGGAGTTCGATCATGGAACGTCGTGAATTTTTAGCCGGCAGTTCGGGTGCCACTGCGCTGGCACTGGCTGCCGCTTCAGGCTTGACGCCGGCCTACGCGCAAAATGCGCCGGGCTGGAACAAGGCCGCGTTTGACAGCAAGACGCTGGCAGAGGCGGCCAAAGCCATGGGCGCCACCAGCGCACCGGTGGAGAGCAAAGACCTGATTCTGCAAGCCCCCGAGATTGCCGAAAACGGCAACGTGGTGCGCGTCGGCGCCCAGAGCAACATGGCGAACACCACGCAGATTGCACTGGTCGTCGAGAAAAATCCGAGCGCGCTGGCTGCCATGTTTGACATTCCTCCCGGCACCGATGCCAACGTATCAACCAACATCAAAATGGGGCAGTCGTCCAATGTTTATGCGCTGGCCAAAGTCGGTGATAAATATTTTTATGCGGTGAAGGAAGTCAAGGTCACCCTGGGAGGTTGGGGCGGGTAGCCCTTGCCCGCCAGTCTCTCGTCCCAAATAGCTGAAGTAAGGAGAAAAAATGTCAGATCCAATGCGAATCCGGGCTCAGGCCCAAGGTGATAAAACGACGGTTCGTGTGCTGGTCAGCCACGAGATGGAAAGCGGTCAGCGCAGAGATGCCGCTGGAAAAACCGTGCCGGCCTGGTTTATCCAGAACATCAGTGCAACATGGAACGGCAAAACTGTCATGAGCGCCCAATTGGGCCCGGCAGTGTCCAAGAACCCGTTCGTGCAGTTCAGTTTCCAGGGCGGCAAGCCCGGCGACAAGGTGGTTGTCAGCTGGATTGATAACCGCGGCGAAAAACGCTCGGATGAAGCGGTAATTGCTTGATCGAAGTTTGACCCTGCCCGCGCTCCCCGCGCGCGAGCAACTGCGGCCTGAAGGCAGTCAGAACGGCTCAGTGCCATTAAAGCCCTTTTAAGAGGAGACATAAATGACAATCCGATATTTACGCATGGCGCCTGCGCTGGCGACGCTTGCAGCGCTGTTTTTTTCAGGTGCTGGTGTGGTTCAGGCCCAGCAAAAATCAACCGTCGACGCGATTGCCGAATACCGCGCCTCGCTGCAGGATGGCAATCCGGCGGACCTGAATGCGGCGCGCGGCGAGGTCTTATGGAAAAAGCCCGCTGGCCCAAAAAATGCGAGCCTGGAAGCTTGTGATCTCGGCTTGGGCGCCGGCAAAGTCAAGGGCGCCGTCACGCAACTGCCCAGGTACTTTGCCGATGCCGGCAAGGTGATGGACATCGAGTCGCGCCTGGTCCACTGCATGGTGACCCTGCAAGGCATGAAGCGGGAGGATTTCAAGGCATCCACTGCATTCTCTTCTGAAGGTCAGCGCGCCACGCTGATTGAAGACCTGGTGGCCTACGTCTATGACGCGTCGCGCGACATGGCGATTGCCATTCCTCAAAACCATCCTGAGGAAAAGCGCGCCTATGCGCGCGGACGCGAGATTTTTTACTTCAAGGGCGGACCCTTTGATTTTTCGTGCGCTTCGTGTCATACCAAAGACGACCAGCGCATCCGCCTGCAAGACCTGCCCAATCTGACCAAGACCGAGCCGGCGCGCGCTGCATTCTCGCAGTGGCCGGCTTACCGGGTCAGCCAGGGCGCGCTGCGGACCATGCAATGGCGCGTGTATGACTGCTTCAGGCAGCAGCGCTTTCCGGAGTTGCAGTACCTCAGCCCGGCCTCGGTCGACCTCATTACTTTCTTGGGCGTGAACGCCAATGGCGGCAAAAACGCTGCGCCGTCCATCAAACGTTGATCAGGAGACGATTGTGAAATTTGCAAAACTCAAGTACCCCACCTTCCGGCTGGCCGGCATCGCAGCCCTTGTCCTGGCGACCGTGCTGGTCGCGTCGTGCGCCACCCGGCCCTCGCAACAGGAAGTCGTGCAGTCACTGAAGAGCTCGTTTTCAGAGCGCGGCATTGCCAAGCTGGACCGGCTCGATCAGACCGAGTTGCAGCGCATGTGTTCGGAAGCCGCCGTGACCGGCAAGCCGCTGCCTGAAAAGACCCGCGAAGCGCTGCAAAAAACGATTTATGCGGCGATCAAATACCCGGCCGACGGAAAGTACCTGGGCGACTGGCAGGAAGGCGAAAGAATCGCGCAAAGCGGTCGCGGCATGCAGTGGAGCGATGCCGCAGGTGCAGCCAACGGCGCCAACTGCTACGCCTGCCACCAGATGTCTCCCACCGAGCTGTCGTTTGGCAACATGGGTCCCAGCCTCCTGAAATACGGCGTCTTGCGAGGCGTGAAGGACCCGGCAGCGGCCGAGTCTGAGCCCATCGTCAAATACACTTGGGGCCGCATCTGGAATACCCATGCGTTCAGCGCCTGCTCGGGCATGCCGCGGTACGGCGACGCCGGCATCCTGACCGAGCAGCAGCTCAAACATGTGATGGCCCTGTTGCTCGATCCCCGATCACCCGTCAACCGGTGATTGATGATCGTTTTTATCTTTCGCCCCTATTCCACGGGCGCTTAACGCTATTTATTTGATAGCGGTCGGTAATACAGGTAATACATACGGGCCATTCAGGGCATTAACAAAGCGGGTAGCAAGGGTATGAATTTGTCGCGGCGAGAGTTTGCTAGTGTGATGGCGGCGGCACTGGCCGCCGGTTTTCCGATTCAGCGCGAAGCGAGTGCGGCGCAGGCGGCCAGCCTGTACAACGTGCCGCGCTCGGGCAATGTGCATTTGCTGCACATGACCGACTGCCATGCGCAGTTGCTGCCGATTTATTTCCGCGAACCTTCGGTCAACCTGGGCGTGGGCACCATGCAGGGTCGGCCGCCGCATCTGGTCGGTGTGCATTTGCTCAAGGCCGCGCATTTGAAGGCGGGCACGCCTGAGGCCCACGCGTTCACTTACTTGAACTTCGAGCGTGCTGCGCGCCAGTACGGCAAGGTCGGCGGTTTTGCGCATCTGGCCACGCTGGTCAGACAGCTCAAGGCCGGGCGCCCTGGCGCGCTGCTGCTCGACGGCGGGGACACCTGGCAGGGCAGCGCCACCGCGCTGTGGACCCAGGGCCAGGACATGGTCGATGCGGCCAAGCTGCTCGGCGTCGATGTGATGACCGGCCACTGGGACTTCACCTACGGCGAAGACCGCATCAAGACCATCGTCGAAAAGGACTTTGCCGGCAAGATCGACTTCCTCGCCCAGAACGTCAAGACCAGCGATTTTGGTGACCCGGTTTTCAAGCCCTATGTGATCAAGGAGATGAACGGCGTGGCGGTGGCCATCATCGGCCAGGCTTTTCCCTACACGCCGATTGCCAACCCGGCCTGGCAAACACCGAACTGGACTTTTGGCATTCGCGAAAGCGAGATGCATGAAACCGTCAACGAGGCGCGTGCCAAAGGCGCCCAAGCCGTGGTCCTGCTCAGCCACAACGGCATGGACGTGGACCTGAAAATGGCCTCGCGCATCTCGGGGATAGACGCGATTCTGGGCGGACACACGCACGACGGGGTGCCGGTGCCGGTGGTCGTGAAAAATCCCGGCGGCCAGACGGTCGTGACCAATGCCGGCAGCAACGGCAAGTTTCTGGGGGTGCTCGATCTGGACGTGAAAGACAAAAAGGTGGTGGGTTTCAACTACCGCCTGCTGCCGGTGTTTTCCAGGCTGTTGCCGGCAGATCCGGCGATGAGCGCGCTGATCGCTAAAAGTCGCGCTCCCTACGAGGCCAAACTGTCGGAAAAACTGGCGGTCACCGAAGGCACCTTGTACCGGCGCGGCAACTTCAACGGCACCTTTGACCAACTGATTCTTGATGCACTGATGGCCGTGCGCGGCGCCGACATCGCGTTTTCACCCGGCTTCCGGTGGGGCACTTCGCTTTTGCCGGGTCAGGCCATCACCCGCGAGCATGTGATGGACCAGACCGCCATCACCTACCCCTGGACCACGCTGACCGACCTGCGCGGCGACATGATCAAGACGATTCTGGAAGATGTCGCGGACAACCTGTTCAATCCGGACCCGTATTACCAGCAGGGCGGCGACATGGTGCGGGTCGGTGGTCTGAGCTACCGCTGCGAGCCGGGCGCGAAAATGGGGGCTCGCATCCAGGACATGCGCCTGGGCGGCCAACTGATTGAAGCCGACAAAAGTTACAAGGTGGCAGGCTGGGCGCCAGTGGCTGAAGCCAACAAAAATGCCGGCCCCCCGGCCTGGGAAGTCGTCGAGACCTACCTGAAAGCGGAAAAAGTTATCAAGCCACCCAAACTCAATCTGCCGACTTTGGTTGGCATGACCGGAAACCCCGGCCTGGCCTGAAGCTTAAAAATCCAGGTCCGATTTTGACGGACGCATGACAAAAGCAAGGCCCGGTTTACGCGGCCAGCTCGCTGCGTCGCTTCCTCCGTTGTTGATTCAGTGGCACAATTGCGGCTGTCTCTGAAGGCCCTTCCTTGCCACAGTCGCATCCGCTAATCGGTCCAGCCGTGTTGCGGAAGGTTAGTCAACCAGCTTTAACCAGCTAATGTTTCCCCAAGGGAAACGGAGGTCAGCGGATATGAGTTCCAACTCGCAGCCGGCGTCGTCGTCTGTCTATTCAGCCTACCAGGGCAACACTTATCTCTTCGGCGGCAACGCGCCCTATGTCGAAGAGATGTACGAAAACTACCTCGCCAACCCTGGCAGCGTGCCTGACACCTGGCGCGAGTATTTCGACGCACTGCAGAATGTGCCCGCCGTAGACGGCAGCAACGCCAAGGACGTTCCGCACCAACCGGTAGTCAATGCCTTTGCCGAGCGCGCCAAGCAGGGAGGCACCAAGGTCGTGGTGGCCAGCCAGGACGCTGAAATGGGCCGTAAGCGCACGGCCGTGCAGCAGCTGATTGCCGCTTATCGCAACGTCGGCGCTCGATGGGCCGACCTCGATCCTCTCAAACGCGCGGAACGCGACAATATTCCCGAGCTGGACCCGCCTTTTTACGGGTTCACCGACGCCGATCAGGAAACCGTGTTCAACACCAGCAACACCTTCTTCGGCAAAGAAACCATGAGCCTGCGCGAGCTGCTCAATGCGCTGCGCGAGACCTACTGCGGCACCATTGGCGCCGAGTACATGTACATGACGGACCAGAACCAGAAGCGCTGGTGGCAGCAAAAGCTCGAGAGCATTCGCAGCAAACCCAACTTCACGCCCGAGAAAAAACGCCACATTCTGGACCGCCTGACGGCGGCCGAGGGTCTGGAGCGTTTTCTCCACACCAAATATGTGGGACAAAAAAGGTTTTCGCTGGAAGGCGGCGAAAGTTTCATTGCCAGCATGGATGAGTTGATCCAGGGCGGCGGCGGCAAAGGCGTGCAGGAAATCGTGATCGGCATGGCGCACCGCGGTCGTTTGAATGTGCTGGTCAACTCACTGGGCAAAGTGCCGGCCGACCTGTTTGCCGAGTTTGACCATACCGCCCCGGAAGACCTTCCCAGCGGCGACGTCAAGTACCACCAGGGTTTCAGCTCGGACGTGACCACGCCCGGCGGGCCCGTGCATCTGAGTCTGGCGTTCAACCCTTCGCACCTGGAAATTGTCAACCCGGTGGTCGAAGGTTCGGTGCGTGCCCGCATGGACCGTCGTGCCGACCCCAAAGGCCTGCAGGTGTTGCCGGTGCTGGTCCACGGCGATGCGGCGTTTGCCGGGCAGGGCGTTGTGATGGAAACACTGGCGCTGGCCGAAACCCGGGGCTACTCCACCGGCGGCACCGTGCATATTGTCATCAACAATCAGATTGGCTTTACCACCAGCGACCCGCGCGACAGCCGCTCCACGCTGTATTGCACCGACGTCGTCAAGATGATTGAGGCGCCCGTGTTGCACGTCAATGGTGACGACCCCGAAGCGGTAGTGCTGGCAACCCAGCTGGCGCTCGAATTCCGCATGGAATTCCAGAAAGACGTGGTGGTCGACATCATTTGCTTTCGCAAGCTCGGCCACAACGAGCAGGACACGCCGGCCCTGACGCAGCCGCTGATGTACAAGAAGATTGCGCAGCATCCCGGTACGCGCCGTCTTTATGCGGACAAGCTGGCGGCCCAGGGCATGGGCGAGACGCTGGGCGACGACATGGTTAAAGCCACACGCGCGGCGCTGGACGCTGGCAAGAGCACCTTTGACCCAGTGCTTACCAACTTCAAAAGCAAGTACGCAGTGGACTGGCGTCCCTACCTCGGCAAAAAATGGACCGACACCGGCGACACAGCAATTCCGATGGCCGAGTGGAAACGCCTTGCAGAAAAAGTCAGCACGATACCCGCCACGGTGACGGCGCACCAGTTGGTCAAGAAGGTGTACGACGATCGCGCTGCCATGGGCCGTGGCGACATTCCGGTCGACTGGGGCATGGGCGAACACATGGCGTTCGCGTCCCTGGTCGCCAGCGGCTACCCGGTTCGCCTGTCGGGTGAAGACTGCGGGCGCGGCACCTTTACGCACCGGCACGCAGTGATCCACGACCAGAGCCGCGAGAAGTGGGATACCGGCACCTATGTGCCGCTACAGAATGTCACCGAAAATCAGGCGCCGTTTGTCGTTATCGACTCGATCCTCTCCGAAGAAGCCGTGCTGGCGTTTGAATACGGTTATGCCTCCAACGACCCCAACTCGCTGGTGATCTGGGAGGCCCAGTTTGGCGATTTTGTCAACGGTGCGCAGGTCGTGATCGACCAGTTTATAGCCTCGGGCGAAGTCAAGTGGGGCCGCGTCAATGGGATCACGCTGATGCTTCCGCACTGTTACGAGGGCCAGTGTCCGGAGAACAGTTCAGCGCGTCTGGAG
>JBKJZS010000547.1:0-1667 GCA_046714915.1 Polaromonas sp.
GCGGTGTCATCGATCGCCAGCGTGATCGGATTGATGTCAATCGGGTCGCTGTTTTCGCCATTGTTGGCGATCAGGTTTTTGATGAAGGCTATCGTCTTCATCACGCTTTGGCCCGTCTCCGTGGCCGGGTCAACCCCAACCCCACCACCCCCGCCACCGCCACCGCCACCGCCGCAGGCAGCCAGAAGCGCGGCGGCCAACACGGCGGTCAGCATCAGTTTTGACTTGAGCTTGTTCATGATTTCTCCTTGGCTGAGCTCAGTTGGAACCGGAGTTCGGCGTATTCAGGTACGGGAAGCCCGGGAGGAAAGGCACCGTCGCCTGGTCCACCGCATCGTGGATGTTGGCTGATTGCCCGCCCAATGGAACGCTGGATGCCCTGCAAGCCGAGGTCAAGCTCGGAACACCCGGCACGTTGTTAAGGTTCAACGTGTTGCCGTCGCCGTTAATCACGCACAAGCCACCCACCATGGCAACCAGGGCAATATCGACCACGTCATCCTTGGGTCGGCGGCCATTGGGAAAACCGGCCCTGTCGCTACCGCCCGCCAACGCATTGCCGGCCACACCCAAGCGGTTCTGGCCGGCAAATGGCACGGGCGCAAAAGAGGTATTCAAACGCAGCATCTCCGACGGCTTCGGATCAATAACCGGTTTGTTGATACCGGTGATACCGGTCAGGAAGGTAGTGGCCAGGTCGGTGCGGGGCAGATTGGTGGGTGCCACGTTGGCGGCCAATACCACGTTCAGCAGCGCCGGCAAGGTCGGGTTGGTGACATAGGTCAAAAACTGGGCGTCGTCCTTGGGGCTTGATGCGTTGAATTTGTCCTTGTCGGGCAAGCCAATCACCAGCTCGTTAATCAGCGGGTTACCCAGACGAGAAATCTGTACCCAGGCCCCACCCGATTTGTCAGCCTTGTCGTTGCCGGAGCCTGGATTGCCGTTGAGCAAACGCCCCTGCCGCATGCTGGCCGTGGTCCAGCCCCCCACGACCGGTTCGCCACCGGCCGTCAGGCAATCCTTGTGCACTTCCAGCGCCAGCGTCGTGACATTGGCCTTTTGAACCACATGCTGGCCACCCAGGCCGGCCGCGTCCTTGTTGGCTGGATCTAGAAGAAAGGCTGCGGGCGCGTTGACCAGGTCAAAAATAGGACCGAGGTTGACGGCGAAGCCTTCCTGACGCTGGCCCACAAACACCTTGCCCTGGTCTTTTCCGGCGGGACAGCCAGGAATCGTGACAGTGTGAATATGTTGTCCCGCGTAGGCGGCGTAGGCCGCCGCATTGCCCAGCGTCTTGACGCCAATATAGTCAACCGGTTTTTCAAAGCTGGCGCTGCCACCCGTTTTGACCACAGACGCACCCGAGCCGCTGCGACGTCCGCCGCGTACCACGCTAACCGAGTAGGTTTCGTTCACATTCAGGTTGGCGTCATTGAGGTTGCTGACGCCACCCGCCTGGATCAGTGGAATCGGCACACTGGCCGTCCCAATGGTCAAGGGAATGCCTCTGAGGGCATTCTTGAAACGGAACTGGAAAGTGATGTCTTCCTTGGCATCGCCGTTGTTGTCGATATTGATTTCGTAGAGGGCGTTGGGGTCCAGCTGGAAATAGTTGGGGCCGCCGTAGGGAGCCTGCAGCGGCTGGTAATTTGCCAGCAAGGTGACAT
>JBKJZS010000548.1:0-1062 GCA_046714915.1 Polaromonas sp.
CGGAAGGCATTGCCAGGGACTATTGGCGTACGGGTCGGGCCGTGTACGCCGCTGGATTTCGCGCAGGCGACCTGGCGCACAACGCATTCAGCTACCACATGACGCCCGGCGCGTTCATCATGGAGTCTGGATTGCACGCGGTCGGCTGCACGGTGTTTCCAGCCGGCGTCGGCCAGACCGAACAACAACTGCAGGCGATTGCCGAACTCCGGCCCAACGGGTATACCGGCACGCCCAGCTTCCTGCGCATCCTGGTCGAAAAGGCGGCTGAAACCGGGAGCGACATTTCCAGCATTCGCAGGGGCCTGGTCGGCGGCGAAGCCTTTCCGCCGAGCCTGCGCGACTGGTTTTCAGAGCGCGGCATGGCCATCTACCAAAGCTACGTCACTGCCGATCTTGGCCTTATTGCCTACGAAACCGAAGCCCGCGAGGGCCTGGTGCTGGACGAGGGGGTGATTGTCGAGATCGTCCGTCCGGGCACTGGCGACCCGGTTCCCGAAGGTGAAGTTGGCGAACTGGTGGTCACCACCCTGAACCCCGACTACCCGCTGATCCGTTTTGGCACCGGTGATTTGTCAGCGGTGTTGCCGGGCAACTGCCCGACCGGGCGCACCAATGCGCGCATCAAGGGCTGGATGGGCCGTGCCGACCAGACCGTCAAGGTTCGCGGCATGTTTGTGCATCCGGGCCAGGTGGCCGACATCGCACGGCGCTTCCCCGAAGTACTCAAGGTCAGGCTGGTGGTCAGCGGTGAAATGGCCAATGACAGCATGACTTTTCAGGTCGAGACGGCCTCGCCCCACGCCGGGCTGGAGCAGCGCATCGGCGAGGCCATCCGCGATGTCACCAAGCTGCGCGGCACCGTGGGGCTGCTGCCCCCAGGCAGTCTGCCCAACGACGGCAAGGTCATTGAAGATGCCCGGAGTTACAAATAAATAACACTGAAAGAACACTAAAGGGGATTGCCCTTACGTAGTTCCCGCGATGCGGCCGGGGCAAGCCAGCCGTACACTTTGTGTCTTCATTCAAGGAGACGCTCATGAAACGCCTGTTAGTCTTGGC
>JBKJZS010000549.1:0-1887 GCA_046714915.1 Polaromonas sp.
CCTTTGCGACCGGCCGGTGTTCACCGGCTATGACCGCGACGGCGGCTTCGCCGAGTACGCGGCTGCCGATGAACGCTTTTGCTTCACGCTGCCCGAACGCTACGACGACGCCCATGCCGCGCCGCTGCTGTGCGGCGGCCTGATTGGCTTTCGCGCCTGGTGCCTGGCCGGTGCGGCCGCACCGCGCCGCCTGGGCCTGTACGGCTTCGGCGCCGCGGCGCACATCCTCTGCCAGATCGCCGCGGCCCAGGGGCAAGAGGTGTTCGCCTTCACCCGTGCCGGCGACCAGGCCGGGCAGGATTTCGCCCGCCGCCTGGGCGCCGCCTGGGCCGGGGGTTCGAACGAAGCCGCGCCGGCCCCGCTGGACGCGGCGCTGATCTTCGCACCCGCCGGCGGGCTCGTGCCGACCGCCCTGGCCGCCACGCGCAAGGGCGGCACCGTGGTCTGCGCCGGCATCCACATGAGCGCCATCCCGTCTTTCGACTACCGCCTGCTCTGGGGCGAGCGGGTGCTCAAGTCGGTGGCCAACCTCACGCGCGCCGACGGCGACGCCTTCTTCAGCCTGGTGGGCGAGCGGGCGCCGCAAACCCATGTGCAGACCTTCGCGCTGCAAGACGCCAACGCGGCGGTGCAGGCGCTGCGCTCCGGGACGGTGAACGGGGCCGCGGTGCTCGTGCCCTGAGGCTTGCGGCCCTTGCATTTCGAGCGGGCTGCCGACAAGCTGCGGTTTGCGTGACGCACAGGGCAAGTTGCAGTGATGCAACGCATGGCAAGGCCGGGGCTGGTGGCTCAGGGCGCCTCGTCCGTAGAATGGGCCTGACCGCTCGCCGGGTTTGGCAGGACATTTAGCAGGGAGCAGACATGGCGATTTTGAAAAAACTCAGACTGCATCAGGGTTCTGGCCGCATGGGTCACCCAAGCCGTGCTGCAGTGTATTTGGCTGCGCCGCAGACCGCGTGGTCGACATCACTTTAGCCACCTTCGGCCGTGCCCACAGAACTTACTTCCCTCGAAGCGCGCATTAGGAAGATGTTGCAGCCGGAGCGGCCATCTCGTCCATTCTTGTGCAGCGGTTCGCCGTACGGCTGCGAGGTCGCGGTTGTCGGAATCAACCCTGGGACGAGCACGCCATTCTGGAATCATTGGTCAGGGTCGGCCGGCTTCAATAAGTCAGCTTGGCTAGAGGCTTACAGGCTTGATCCACGCAACACTCGAAATCAAACGCGACCGCGGATTGAGATCCTTGTGGCGGACTTGGCTCCGCTTCGCGTTGTCGAACTCAACCTCTATCCTTACGCTACGCGCTCGGAAGCAGAGCTTACCGATGCTGATCGCGACGCTAGCGTCTTTACGTACCTACTAAATGAACTCAAACCCAGGTTTCTGTTTTGCTTTGGCCGCAAGCCAGCGGTAGCTCTCGCGAGCTACTTTGGGGTGTCAGAATTTGCGCGCGGCCAAGTTACTGCGGTGCAATGCCAAGGTCGGCAAGTTCAAGTGCTTGTCGAGTCGCACCTGTCGCGTGGCTGGAGCTATGAGCGTGTCAGAGCGCTGGCCCGAACCATCCGCTTAAGGGTGCAAGCAAGTGGCTAATCAGTCGATCGAGCCGACGTCCATCGACAAGCCTCGGTCCGCGGCTCAGCTTCAACGTTGAGGCTGTGCAGTCCACTTGAACTGGGACGCCAACCCCACCAACCCACCATGACAGAAATCATCGGCATCGACCACATCTACATCACCGTGTCCGACATGGCACGATCAGAAGCGTTTTACGACCGCGCGATGGAGGTACTGGGGTTCCGCAAAAACGCGTTCAGCATCGGTGGCGATGCGCACGTTCAATACTTCAACCGCCATTTCGGCTATGTCCTGCGCCCGGCAAGATCGACC
>JBKJZS010000550.1:0-3771 GCA_046714915.1 Polaromonas sp.
GTTCAAGGTGGAACTGCAGCTGGGGAAGTGCAGGCTGATGCCGTACTTCAAGGGGCGCATTAGCGAGCATGAGTTGCCGCGCTCCAATCCGGCGCCGGATGTTTACCTGACGGCCGCCGTGGCACTGGGCGTGGATGCTAAGCGGTGTGCTGTGCTGGAGGGTACGGTGACTGGCGGTCACGACTGTGTCCTGATCTAATTGTTTCGTACACACAGATAGGTGTAAATCACGTGGACAACAAAAGTGACGAAAACGAAACGAAGAGTATTTGACGCGAGCTTCAAGCTGCAAGTGGTGCAGATGATCCGTGCCCAAGGACTGAGCATTGCCGAGGTCTGCCGGGATATGAAGCTGGGCGAGACGGCGGTAAGACGCTGGCTGGCGCAGGTCGATGCCGAACAGCTGGGTCAGCCCGGCATCGGCAAGCCATTGACCGCTGAGCAGCGGCGCATCCGCCAGCTCGAAGCCGAGAACCGGCAACTGCGAGGCGACGTCGATATTCTAAAAAAAGCATCGGCCTTCTTTGCCCGGGAACTGCGATGAGCTTTGAGCTTGTGCGCCAGTTGCAAGAGAAGGCCGTGGCAGTGGAGCAGATGTGCCGCGTGTTGGAGGTTAGCCGTTCGGGCTATTACGCGGCCCGCAAGCGCAGCCGAGTTCAGCCTGCGGTGTGCGAAGCCAGCGTGCATTTGAAGGCGGCGTTTGCCGCCAGTGGGGGCGCTTACGGCAGCCGGCGTTTGCGCACGGCGGTGGCGTCCAGAGGCGTTGTGATGGGCATCTACCGCTTGCGCCGTTTGAGGCGCCAGCACGGTCTGCGCTCGACGTGGAAGCGCAAGTTCGTGCACACGACCGATAGCAAACACGTGCTGCCGATATCACCCAATGTGTTGGACCGGCAGTTCAACCCGACGATGCCCAACCAGGCGTGGGTGGCCGACATCACCTACATCCGAACGCGCAGTGGCTGGCTGTATCTGGCAGTCGTGCTGGACTTGTTTGCGCGCAAGGTGGTGGGCTGGGCGATGGCCCCGGACATGCAGGCGGGGCTGGTGTGCCGGGCCCTGCAACTGGCCATCGTGCAACGCCAGCCGGCAGCGGGCTTGATCGTGCATTCGGACCGAGGTAGCCAGTACGCCAGCGCTGCACACCAGGCGCTGCTGGCCAAGTACGGCCTGATCGCCAGCATGAGCCGCAAGGGCAATTGTTGGGACAACGCGGTGATGGAGCGCTTCTTCCTGAACCTGAAGATGGAGCGCGTGTGGCAGCGCGACTATGCTAATCATGCCGAGGCCACGAGCGACATCGCTGACTACATCGTCAGCTTCTACAACAGCGTGCGTCTGCACTCCAAACTGGGCAACTTGCCACCCAATGCCTTCGAGCAGCAATCGGCAATCAAACTACCTATCGGCGCGTGCGAAATAACTTGACCAGGACAGACGGAGTTGCCGGAAATGCTGAACTGACGGCAAACCAATGTCCTCCTTCTATGGAGACGGTCAAAGATGTATGGCCAAATGGCCGCTGCAGTCTGACTGGAATCGGTCGTTCGGCGACGGTGAGTCACTATCAAAAAATCGACCCGTAGCGGCCCGTGGAAACCTCAACCTTGTCGTCGGAAAGCCGGCGCTTTTCGAGTGAGGCGTGTTTTCCTTTATTCACAGACCACATATTTTTCGCATCCGTTCCAAGACGATGCCCTTACGCTCGTACTCGCCTTGAAGCAGCCAGACCAACCGGTCGTCGAACATTTGGTCAATCATTAGGATCTCAAACTCGCCTCGAATGAACTCACGCACAGCCTCAGAGGCCCCCAGCACCTCTTCGACTAGGCTGGGCCGGCCGTCGATGATGTTGACGATGTCCTCTAGATCATGATGCAGATAGTCTCCTTTCCCCCTCGACTCAAATGACTCGAGCTTTGTCGCCACGAAAAGTGGCGGTGCGATGACTTGAATTGAGAGACCGCTGGGCAATACATGCTTAAGCGAAGTCCGGGCGGCCTCTGCATACCAAGAATTGGTAAACCCCAGCACCCCTTCCTCAGTTGGCATAAGATCTATTTTTAGACTGTTTAGCTCCCAGCGACATATAACCTCTGTGCTTTCCTTGAATCCGCGTTCCTTGAGCCGATTGCACAACTTGTAATAGTTACCTAGGGGAGCAACCTCAGTTAGCAGATCAACATCCACTGTCGGTCTGATCGGAGGACGGGCGCGGTCAGTAATGAGTAGGCCAACGGCGCATCCGCCAACCAGCACCAGCTCGTCTATCAACGGGCCGAACGCTTTCACGGCCAACTCGACAGACTCAATGTTTGGATCTTGATTCATAAGAAATACCTAGGCAGAGCCTCACCTGCTAACTCTCGTTCGCGTGCAGCACCAGCTCGGAGAGCATCTATGAGTGCTAGCACTTGATGCAACTTCTGGTCGATCAAGCTAGCAGATGGCACAGATGGATAGAGCGGACATAAAGACAAGCCGCGAACCTCCCCATTGGCGTGAGGCCAAACGATAGGCAGAGAATCACCAAGTTCGAACTCCGCTGCAAGCGGGAGAGCAGAAGTGCTTGTAGGAACTCCTCGGGCTATTGGTCCAAACATCGCAGGAAACACGTACCGAACACCATGAGTTAACAGCTCCATCAGCGATGCTCGATTGACGGATAACTCACCGAATTCGCGCACGAGCAGGTTTGAGGTTATTGCCCTCTGAACCGCTGCATGAACTTCCGAAGCGGACATAAACAGCTCCACGCTCAGTCGCGCAAAGGTCAAGCTGCTGCGGTCCTCTGCTATGGCAACTTTCGCTGTAACAACAATGTCTTGCGCTTTGAGGGCACTCTGCTTCATTCCTACAGTATTTTTCATGGTATTCGAGATTTGCGAATTGAGATTGCTAAATTATGCCAGTTATGCACCACTGACTAGTTGGCCAAGCATGGCTAAACTTTCGTAGCGGGGCATTGATGCACCACTCCAAGTTCTATTACCCCAGCCTGCCTAAGTGAGTTATGCCTAATTTTTTAAAGTATTCGCAATTCACAAATAGCAAATACTCATCTATAGTTTGAATAAATGGTTGCATAGCTCATATACAACAACAGGTTAGATGATTTTTTGTTATGCTTGGTATAAGTATGTGATTTACGGAATTTGTAAACTAAATCGCGTCTCAAAAACTAAAGTTTGTACGCTAGGAGGTATTCAATGTCAGCAGTCCTTCCCAGGAAAAAGAGCCCTCGCGCTCCGTCTATTGCCCTAGATGATGCGCTTGACCGCGCCCTGAAGGCCTACGAAAAGGAACGCCTGCACGCTGCCCCACCCGAGGTAGTCGCACAAAATCTTGGCTACAAAACGGCAAACAGCGGAACTGCCTTGGGTGCGCTCGCCAGCCTTCGCTACTTCGGCCTACTTGACCGTCCGAAAGATGGGCTTCTGGCCGTCACAAAGGACGTCGAAGCCTATAAGTTCTCACCGGATGAGGCTTTGAGGCGTTCTCTGCTGATTGGCTTCCTTCAAAAGCCCCCCTTGTTCGCTGAGTTGTTGGCGCAGTACGGTAGTGGTTTACCCTCCGATGCAAACATTCGCTACGAGCTCATACAACGCGGGTTTTTACCGCAACCGGCGGAAGCAACCGTCAGCATCTTTCGCCGATCTGTCGATTTTGCCGGCTTCTTCAGTGCGTCTAAAGAGAGCAGCATTAACGACACCCCGCCAGATAGTTCAACGCCCACCGAACTATCTGAAAAATACATACATGCGCCAACGC
>JBKJZS010000551.1:0-21029 GCA_046714915.1 Polaromonas sp.
CCGTCTTGTCGTTCAGGCGGATGATTTGGCCAGTCCGTTGTTGTTGATCGCGATCAACGAAGCCCACTAGCTCGCCGATGGCGACTTCGTTGCGACCCAAGCCTTGCGGCTTTTGTTCGCGAATTTGAACATCCGAACCATCGAGGTTGATGGCGGCATAGGAAATGATCCAACGCCTCGCGTCATCCAAATCCAAAACTACCGCCTGCTTCCTGCGCAGCTCAAGCACTTGGCCACGCTTTAGCGCATTGGCCTGGGGATCGAGATACTGCACAGACTGGCCGATTTGCAAGCGGACCTGTATGGCCCGCATCCATAGCGGCTCATCCAGAACCCGGTCGATGGCAGCGCGCATTCGGTAGAGTTCAAAGGCAGAAGCCTGATTTAGGGTTTTGATGACGTCCGAGAAATTCATGTTGAGAAGACCTTTGACTAGCCAGAACTATACATTTGCGCCGATGACACGGTTTTGTTTACGCGTGACCATCTTTTCTCCAGCCCTAGCATGGCCGCCATGGCATGCACATCCATGTACGCAGCGCTGACGGTGAGGCAAAATTCTGGTTAACGCCGACGGTTTATTTGGCCGACAGTGACGGTTTTGACGCACGCACACTGCGGGAGCTGCAAGGCGTTGTCACTGCCAACAAAGAGCTCATTGAAAGGATCTGGAATGAATACTTCGCCTAAAGCGGTTCGCTTCGACGATGACACCCTGTGGGTAAGCCTGTCGGACGGCCGCACGATTGCCGCACCATTGACCTGGTTCCCTCGCCTGCTGGAAGCAGCACCCGAGCAGAGGGCGCAAGTCGAGTTGAGCAAAAACGGCTTGCATTGGGATGCGCTGGACGAGGACATCTCAGTGGCCGGATTACTGGCAGGACAGCCCGATTTGTCAACGCGGGGCGCTCAACAGCCAGCCTGAGTCTGGTTGATACAAATGAGCAAACCAGAGAGCTACGCCAGCATATGGGACGCACTGGCCGACCCCCCGAGCAAGCGGCAAACCTGCGCACGCGGGCCGAGCTGATGCAGCAAATCGCGGCCATCGTGAAAGAAAGCAAATGGACGCAGGTGAAGGCCGCCAGCCACTGCGGCATCACCCAGGCGCGAGCCTTTCGCCAGCCCAGTCACTACACACCAGCCCGCCACCACGTGGAGCCCCGCCGTGTTTTCCGCCATCGAATGGCGCCGCTTTGAGGCGGTGTGCGAAGCACTGTTTGCGCAGGCCGGGTTTGCAACACGTTCGCAATCACATGGTGCAGACGGTGGCGTGGACATCTGGCTGCATTCGGCCAACGAACAAGGCCCGATCGCCGTGGTGCAATGCAAGCACTGGAACGGCAAACCGGTCGGCGTGAAAGAGATACGCGAGTTCTTTGGCGTGATGACCTCGCACCAGCTCAAGCGCGGCACTTACGCCACCACATCGACCTACACCGCCGATGCCCAAAAATTTGCCAAAGATAATGGCATCAATGCCCTTGATTGCGCCGCCTTGCTCCGCCTGATCGCCAAGCGCACGCCTGAGCAGCAGCAAGCCTTGCTGGCGGTCGCCCATGAAGGCGAATACTGGCGCCCCACCTGCGCGAGCTGCGGTATCAAGCGGGTCGAACGCGTACCGGCAAAAGGTGGCGCAGATTTTTGGGGCTGCAGCAATTACCCGGGATGCAAAACCCGGATGCAAATTGCGGCGACCGCATGACTGGTTTCTCAATCTTTACAGGCCTTTAGAGGCCCTGAAAATCACCGTATATAGATGCTGCCTTTCACTCAAACCAAAAAGCCGCTGTCATCCCTGTTGATAGTCACAGCTCTCTGCTCGCCCATCACAGCCTTCGCCCAGCTCGGCGAAGAAGTCCCCTTCATCACCTCCCCCGACATCGTGACGCTCGAGATGTTGAGCATTGCAGGCGTCAAGCGCGGCGACCATGTGATTGACCTGGGCTCCGGTGACGGGCGCATTGTCATTCTTGCGGCCAAGCGCTTCGAGGCGACTGGCCTGGGTGTCGAGATCGACCCGACGCTGGTTGAGAAAAGCAAGGCCAATGCGCGCAACGCGGGCGTGGCGGCCAAGGTCGAATTTCGTGAACAGGATTTGTTCAAGACCGACCTGGCGCCGGCCACGGTCATCACCATGTATTTGCTGCAGGAGGTGAACCTGCAACTGCGCCCTGCCATCCTCGCGCTCAAGCCGGGGACGCGCATCGTTTCGCACGACTGGGACATGGGTGACTGGAAGCCTGACCGCACCACCGTTGTGCCGGTGCCCAACAAGGCAGTGGGGCTTGATAAGTCGAGCAAGGTGCATTTGTGGACGGTGCCTGCGCGGGTGGACGGCCTGTGGTGCGCGGCCGGCCTGCTGCGCGGTGCGAGCATTCGCCTGACGCAGAAGTACCAAACCTTTGAAGGCACGCTGGCGTGGCGCGACCGGACGCGTGCGCTGTCGGGCCAGATTCATGGCACCGAACTGCGCACACCCGCAGGCAGCAGCGGCGAGCTGGTGCTGCAGGCCAGTGACCATGTTCTGCGCATCGCATCGGCCAAAGGCAACCTGGCGCTGGCGCAAGGCGAAACCTTCAGGCGCACGGCGGGTACGGGCTGCAGCTAAAAGCGACCACAGCTGCCTGTATCCCTGAAAGGCTGTATATACGTCAAAACAAACGCGCTTTTTGCTGACCCGCAGCGGCCTGACTCTAATGCTTAATAGCATGGAGGCACCCGAATGCCGCCGTTAACCCTTCAAGGAGCTTCCATGCCCCAGTTCGCCATGATTACCGGTGACGTGACCTACACACCGGGTGACGGTGTGCCCATTGAGATCCCGCGAGGGCGCGTGGAAGTAGCGCTGGCGCCCGATAGTGCCACCCTGAGCTGGGATGCCGGCGAAGGCGTTGCCGGCGTGACGGCCATTCCGCTGAGCCAGTTTGATGACTATGTGCGGGACGGCAAGATCACCTGGATACCGGAATAAGCAAGCGCCTGTCCACGGGCGATTTCCGCCTCACCCGCCGCCATTGACCCGCCGCTCTGCCCTGCTGGGTACCGTGGGCCTGCTGGCCCTGCCCACCTCAACCCTTGGCGCAGCACCAGCGTCCTCCGGCGTCTGGCCGAACGCCTTGCAGGTGCCCGGCGGCATCGCCTGGCTGCCGCTTGGACCGGCGGCGACGCGGCCGGTGGCGCATATGGGCGATGTGCCTTTGCTGGTGCTGGGCGATGTGATCGAGTGGACGGCCCTGGTTGGCATGGCGTTGTCCGCCACGCCCGGCGAGGCGAGCATCACCGTACAAACCCCCGAGGGCGGTCAGCGGCAGCTGGCCTACATGGTGTCCCCAAACGCTACCCCGAGCAGCGCCTGAAGGTAGCGCCGGGCACGGTCGATCTGTCGTCCGAAGACCTGGCACGCCATGAGCGCGAGCGCGCGCACCAGGAGGTAGTAATGACCACCTTCAGCCAGCCTTTGCCGGATGCATCGTCGCTGCGCATGCGTGTGCCAGTACCGGGGCTGCGCTCCAGCTCGTTCGGGCTGCGGCGCGTGTTCAACGGGCAGTCGCGCAATCCGCACAGCGGAATGGACATCGCGGCCGCCACGGGCACGCCGGTCGCGGCACCGCTGCCGGGGCGGGTGATCGACACGGGCGACTATTTCTTCAACGGCGACACGGTCTGGCTGGACCACGGCGGCGGGCTGCTACGCATGGTTTGCCACCTGAGCGCCATCGACGTCAAGCCCGACGATAGGCTGAAAACCGGCGATCGCCTGGGCGCCGTGGGCGCCACGGGCCGGGTGACGGGGCCGCACCTGCACTGGGGCGTGATGCCGAACCGCGCGATGGTGGACCCGGCGCTGTTTCTGGCTGCCTGAGGCAGGCGCACAACCGGGCGGCTCAGCGGTCGGAAATTTACAAGAAAAAGTGACTTTAGCCCAATGAATACGTGCGAATACAGCTATCAAAAGAGTAGCTATTTCCTTTCCCCTGAACTGCTGCTGGTCGTCTCTGGGGACGCCTGCCTAGCCCTTTAGGTCGCAGCCACTAGTAGAAACCCTGATGATTGAACATCACTGAACTCCCACCCCAAGGAAACACCATGAGCGCTAAAAATCTTTCTACCGTTGCTGCCGACCTGATCGAGTCTTATGGCAACACGGCTAAAAATGTGATTGATGCTTACCGCGCTGGCGGCGAGCGTGTGGTCAGCCTGCTGGAGCAGCGCTGGAACCGCGCCCTGAAAGAGTCGCGCTCGGAACTCACAGCTGAGACCGCGAAAAATGCATCGGCAGCGCAGCTGGCTTTCAGCGTCTGCTACACCAAGGGCTTGATCCTGACGACCAACGGCGCGCAGCAAGTGGTGAGCCAATGGGTCAAAGTGGCTGAAGCTGGCGTAGAGCGCGCTGCCGCCAATGCCAGCCTGTTTGAAGAAAAAACCGGGGTGAGCACCTTGAGCACGCTGGCCAAAGCCACCACGCCAGCTGCACTGGCGCTCAGCAAACTGGCAGCACAGATCGAACAAAAAACTGCAGAGTTGGCCAGCAAAATTGCGGGCGACCACGTGACCACCGCCAGCGTCAAACGCACCACGGCTTTCAGCCAGAGGCGCGCTGCCCAGGCTGCCTGATTCAGGCCTGCAGCCGGCCAGCGCCGTGGCGCTCAAGCACGCGTTTCAAGGTCGCCAGCCCGATGGCGGTTCCCGGAAAATCCCCCGGTCCGTTGTGCTCAAGGGCGTGTCAAACCGGGCGCCGTTGTTCTTGACGAAAAAGAAGGTCTCGCCATCAGCCCCTGCTCGACGCCAAACTCAATCGGCGTCAGCAGTTGCGCGGGCTTCCTGGATGCATGAACGCGGTTGCGCTAATCAGTCAAAGATCTCGCTCATCCACGACTTTTTGCGCCGGGGGTGGTGCCCTTGCGCACCCCGGTAGTCGGAATCCACAAAATCGGGTTGAGACCGTGCAGCGACAGGTCTGGGCGGCGGCGGCGCGGCGGCGCGATCAATCAGCTTGTCGAGCTCACCGCGATCAAGCCATACCCCGCGACATTGCGGGCAGTAGTCAATCTCGACACCCTGGCGATCACTCATCACCAGCGCGGCTTCGGGGCAGGTAGGGCATTTCATGGCGAGGTCCCGGAAAATTGGTTAATCGTTTGATCCGCCCATCCCAAACAGGGCGAGCAGACCGGAAAACAGGTTGAAAATGGAGACGTAGAGGCCGACTGTCGCCAGCACGTAATTGGTTTCGCCGCCGTTCACGATGCGGCTGGTTTCGTACAAAATCAGGCCCGCTGAAAGCAGTGCAATCATGGCTGCCACCACCAGGCCTAGCGCGGGTATCTGCAGGAACACAGCGGCCAGGGCCGCAATAATGGCTATCACCATGCCGGCAAACAGGAAGCCGCCCATAAAACTGAAATCGCGCCGGGTCGTCAACACCCAGGCCGACAGCGCCAGGAAAGTCACGCCGGTGGCAGTCAGCGCGGAAGCCACAACCTGACCACCGCCGGGCAAGGCAAGCGACTGGGACAGCACCGGCCCCAGGGTGTAGCCCATGAATCCGGTCAATGCAAACACCGCGGGCAGCGCCCCAGCGCTGTTCTTTAGCTTGTACACAGCAAAAAGCAGGCCGAAGTACCCCGCCAGCGTAACCATGATGCCGGGCGAAGGCAGCTTGAATGCCACGCTCGTAGCTGCGACGCCCGCGCTGAACAGCAGCGTCATGGCAAGCAGCGCATAGGTATTGCGCAGGACGCGGCTCGCTTCAGGCGTGATCGCCGACGGCGCCCGAGCGGCGACCCCCGGTAGATGGGAAGTCGCGCTGGGCTGGGCGCCAGGGTCGGGCTGGATGTGATTCATGTTGTCTTTTTCCTTAGTTAGCTGTCAAGAGCCAGTGTTGGCGGCCCGGCCCGTTGCTTGTTGCGCACGCGCTGCAAGTTGTGCAACAGCGCCCTTGCCGCGCGTGCCAGCGCGCTCTGCAGCGCACAACGCCAGTTTCGGGCCATGGAAGTAATAATTACCGAGCCGGCGCTGTCTGTCATCAGCTCCACCTGGCAACGTTTGTCAATGCCGCCGCGCGGGCCATTGACATCTGACATATGCACCCTGACGCGCGGTACAAGCCAGGTAAGGCGACGCATCGCGACGCGCACTTGGCGCACCGCCAGCGTATGCAGCTGACCAACTTCGGGATCGCGGGATTCAAAGATGACTTGCATGACCAGCTCCGTTAGGTTAATCAAGACTGCACGATAGCGGTCCAGTTAATTCTAAAAAAGCAGAAATTTAGAAAATATACTTCTGAAAAACTAAACGTGAGCAAGAGCTTTAGCTACCGGCATCTGTATTACTTCTGGGTCGTCGCCAAAGAAGGCGGCATGGCTCGCGCCGCCGAACGGCTGGACATGGCGGTTCAAACCGTGAGCACGCAGGTTCGCGAGCTGGAGCGCTCGCTCGGGTATGCCCTGCTCAAGCCGGCTGGGCGCGGCGTCGCGCTGACTGATGCAGGCGTGGCGGCCATGCGGCAGGCCGAGCAGATATTTCAGCTTGGCGAACAACTTCCGGCAGCGGTTCGTGACGCGGTTGGCTCGCCCACGGTGCGCTTGGCGGTTGGCATCTCCGATGGGCTGTCGAAGCTGGCGGTGCGGCGCCTCATGCAGCCGGTGATGCAGGAGCCCAACCTGCGGCTGCTTTGCCACGAATACGAGTTCGAAGACATGCTGGGTGATTTGGCGCTGCACCGGCTCGATGTGGTGCTCGCCGACCGAGCCGCACCCTCCAACCCCAACCTCAAGGTTTACAGCCACCCCATGGGGACATCGGCGCTGGCCTGGTACGCGCCCGCGACGCTGCAAGCGGACGCCTTGCGGGGCTTTCCGCAATCGCTTGGCAAGGTTCCTGTGCTGCTGCCTACGACCCATGCAGCGGTACGTACCCGGCTCGACCAATGGTTTGAGCGCATGGCCATCAAACCAAGGGTGGTGGGAGAATTTGATGACAGTGCGTTGCTCAAGACGTTCGGTGCAGCGGGCATGGGCGTCTTTCCGGCAGCGGAACTGGTACACGACGATCTGACGGCCAGATACGATGTCAAGCGGGTCGGCCCTTGCGATGGAGTCGAAGAACACTTCTTTGCGATTGGGGCGCACAAGAAGGTGCTGCACCCGCTGGTGCAAAAGCTGCTGCCGGTTCAGCTCTAGCGAGGGGTTGACTGCTTGCCGGCACTGATAAAGCCGATGGGATTTTCCAATCATTGATAATGCGTCAATGAACACACCGACCCCGCTGATTCGCGCCCAAGTGCTGGCTTTTGATGTTTTTGGTACCGTGGTGGACTGGCACGCCGGCATTGCCCGGGAAGTGCAGGCCCTGCATCCGGGTGTGAGCGGCGACGAGTTTGCCCTGGCATGGCGCGCTGGCTACCAGCCTGCCATGCGGCGGGTGATGTCCGGCGAACTTGGCTGGACACTGATCGACAATCTGCACCGCGTGATTCTTGACGGGATTCTCGAAAAATTCGGCCTGGGCCGGCTGACCGAGGCGCAAAAACAGCACCTGAACAAGGCCTGGCACCGGCTGGACCCGTGGCCCGACGTAGTGGCCGGGCTGACGCGGCTCAAAGCGCGCCACACGATTTGCACACTCTCCAACGGCAACATCGGCCTGCTCACCAATATGGCCAAACGTGCGGGCCTTCCGTGGGACTGCATTTTGTCAGCCGAGGTCTTCCGGGCCTACAAGCCCGATCCGGCGACCTACCTGGGTGTGGCCAGGGTGTTTGACCTGGCGCCCGCTGAAGTGATGTTGGTGGCCGCCCACCAGGATGATCTGGCTGCCGCACGCGCCTGCGGGCTGCAGACCGCTTACATCGAGCGGCCGGCCGAGTTTGGCGCGGCACGACCCATAGACGTCTCACCCAACCCCGACAACACACGGCATGCCAAAGACTTTCTGGCCCTGGCCGACCAGCTGGGCTGCTGAACCCGTCGGCCGGCCAGACCCAAGGCCTTACGCTACTCTTTTGATAGCCATCAACGATTTTTTCATAAAGGCTGGAGCGTTATTTTATTTGTAATCCGGGCTTCAGGCGCTTTTCGGCACCCCGCCGCACCCGACTCCATGCACATGCACTTCAATGCTTCCCGCCGCCACCTGCTGCTTGGCAGCTCGGCCTTCGCCCTGCTGCTAGCCAACGGCTGCTCAAAAACCGCCAAGCCCCAAGGCCAGCCCCTTCCCAAAGAAGCCACCCTGCTGTGTCGGGGTGATTCGCTGACCTTTGGTTATGGCGCGGCGGCAGGCGCCGGCTATCCGCAAACACTTGAACAACTGACTGGCCACGTTGCGCGAATGCGCAAGGCTACCGCGAGTTTGCGGAGCGTTTGGCGAAGTGGCTGCGCGAGAGGAAGTTTGTCACCTGAGCCGCAATGCAGTCCATTCAAACGCTACATTTTTAATAGCACCTTGCGCCTCAGATCAGGGCCGAGAGCAATGATGTGATCACAAAAAGCCAGCCATGCAGAACTACGCCTACACCAGTGCAACCGACCTCGCCAAAGCCATCGCAGCCAAAGAGGTGTCGCCGGTTGAAATCATGCGGCAGTGTCTGGAGCGCACAGCAGCGCTGGAGCCGGCGCTGAACTGCTTTGTGACCTCCATGCCCGAACAGGCACTCCAAGCCGCTGCACGCGCCGAGCAGGCCGTGATGGCAGGCGAGAAGCTGGGGGCGCTGCACGGCATTCCGATTTCCGTCAAGGACCTGATTGCTGTGGCTGGCGTTCGCCAGACCTTTGGGTCGCGCACCATGGCGAACAACCTGCCCGCAAGCGACGCGCCGTCCGTGGAGCGAATCAAGGCGGCGGGGGCCTGCATCATCGGCAAAACAACAACGACTGAGTTTGGCTGCAAGGGCGGCGGCCCCTCGCCCCTGACCGGCATCACCCGCAATCCCTGGGATCTGTCAAAAACGCCAGGGGGGTCCAGCCTGGGCGCGGCCAGTAGCGTGGCCGCTGGCATCACGCCGCTCGCTCTGGGCACCGACGGCGGCGGCTCCATCCGCCTGCCCAGCTCTTTTTGCGGCCTGTTCGGCATCAAAGCCCAGTTTGGGCGGGTGCCGGTGTTTCCAGTGTCTGCCACACCCACGCTGGCGCATGTGGGGCCGTTGGCGCGCACGGTACGCGATGCGGCGCTGCTGTTGAAGGTCATCTCGGGTCACGACCGGCGTGACCCCTTCAGCGTGGCCAGCGCCGTGCCCGATTACCTGGGCGCATGCGATCTGCCGGTCAAAGGGATGCGCATTGCCTGGTCGGCAACCCTCGGCAGCGCCCGGCCACAGCCGGAAGTGGTTCACGCTTGCGAGGCCGCGGTCAAGGCCTTGCAAGACCTCGGCTGCGAGATTGTGTTGTGGGACGAGCTGGCGGGCGACGACCCGCTTGAGCTCTGGATGGCGGAGTTTTATGCCGGCGTCGGCACCCGACTGAAGACCACAATGCGTGACGCCAGAGACCTGCTGGACCCGGCGGTTGCCCGGATGCTTGAGCCGGCACTTCACCAGACGCTGGAAGACTATTACGGCAAGGTTTTCAGGCGCTACGACTTTCGGGAAAAGGTGCGCGCCCGATTCGAGAGCATCGATTTATTGCTGACACCTGCAACCCCGTGTACCGCCTTCGACGCCAACGCGGACGCACCTGCTGATGCATCTACCGCTGATTCAGGCAGCAACATTATTTCGTGGATGTCCTACACCTACCCCTTCAACCTGACCGGCCAGCCGGCTGCGTCGGTCCCGGCGGGTTTTACCGCCGCCGGGCTTCCGGTGGGTCTGCAAATGGTGGCAAAAATCAACCACGAGGTCGACATCTTTCGCGCAGCCGCAGCCTGTGAGGCGGCCCGACCGTGGGCGCACCTTACCCCCTCCGCTTGAGCGCGGCTTAGCCGATTGCCCGCCATCTATGGCTATTTGATCATCCAGGCGCCGACATTGCAGGAACCAATTGCGGACCCAGCTGCTCCCTCATGGTCACAGCCTGCATCCCGGAAAAAATCAATGCTCCGAACCCTCAAAGACCTGTTTGACTCCTTCACGGCCCCGGCCGACAACCAGTCGCTCCACCAACGCGACCATGCACTTCAGCTGGCCACCGCCGTCCTGCTGGTCGAAGTGCTGCGAGCTGACCCGGCCCTTGGCGCTGCCGAACGCAGCGCCGTACTCACCGCGCTGCGCGACAAATTCTCGCTCGCCGATGACGAGCTGGCCCGGCTGATGGAGCTGGCCGAGCAGACCGCCAAGACGACCTATGACTACCACCGCTTTACGTCCAGCCTCAACGACCATTTCACACAGGCGCAGAAAATTCGCGTGGTTGAAGCCATGTGGGGAGTGGCTTTCGCCGACGCGCACCTGGATGCGCACGAGAATCACCTGATCAGCAAGATCGCCGGGCTGCTGCATGTCACCCACGGCGAATACATCGCCGCCAAGATGCGGGCCAAGGAAGCAGCCAGCGCAGCGTAATGCCCCGATTGACTGGTCTTGACCCCAAGCCACCACGGGACGACCAGGCGCGTCACCCTGGCACCTTGGTGGGGTGTGCCAGACTCATAGGGCAAGCCGTTTTTTATTCAATCCAATGTTCATTCAAACCAGCGCGTACACCGGGCCGGTGTCAAGCTGCGGGGTCGCGGCAGTACGCGGTCGACAGACCGCCCGCTACTGCCCCACTACTGCGCGTGTTTTCCTGCCGACCAGCCATGGGCAGCCAACGCCTGCGTAGCCACTGCCGCGGGGCTGGTTTCCAGTGGCGTGCCCAGGGTGTCGTTCCAGCGGTTCAGCGCCGGCGTGGTTTCCGGCGGCAGCGGTTTTAAACGGGCCACGACTTCTCCTTCAAGGGCAGGAAATCAGCGCCTTGGGTTGCGCGCCTGACAGGCTGAACAGTGTAGGCGCTGAAATTGCCACAGCACGACGACTCCCCCGCAACGGCCGGCAGCGATTGAATTTATTTGGGACGCGGCCGTGGCAGGCCTTTGTCAGGCTGTGACAGGGTGCCGGCGCGCAAGGCCTTGACGGCATTGGCGACCGCGCTGGCCACGTTGCGCACCTCGGCTTGCATCGGCTTGTCGGCATCCAGCACGTCATGGCTGGTGGCATAAGGCTCGTAGTAACCGACGTAGCGATCCAGGCGCGCCTGGCTGCCGGCGTCGATCAGGCCCATCCAGTCGAGCCAGTCGGACAGGCCGCGCCGCGAACCTTCGATGCCGGCCACGTCGCCATGCACGACCAGGCCGTACACACGCCCGGCCAGGTGTTTGGGGTAGTCCCAGCCTTTGAGTTCAATGGCTTTGGCCTCGGCCGGTTTCTTGCCGTGGGTGGAAGTGGGGTCGGGGTTGCCGCCGTCGGCACAGACGAGGCGGTCAATCATCAGTTTGAGCGGGCTGGGCGACTGGTACCAGTACACCGGCGACATGATGATGACGGCGTGCGCGGCGGTCCAGCGCTCGTAGATGTCGGCCATCCAGTCGCTGGTTTGTCCCATCGAATGATTCGGGTAGCAACTGCAGGGCCAGTGGCACAGCGGCATGGCTGTGGACACGCAGCCTTTGCAGGGGTGGATATTCAGGTTGTAGCTGGAGGTCAGCAAGCTGAGGTCGAGTACGTCGGTCTCACACTTGGCCTTCTTCAAAACCGTCTCGGCCCACTGGAGCATCCGGAATGTTTTGGAAATCTCGCCGGGACAGGTGCCGTCGTTGCGGGCAGAGCCGCAAATCAGCAGCACCCGGGATGGGGTGGCGGGGTCTTTCCAGGCAGTCGCGGCTTTTTTGATGCGGCGGCTGGTTTCGAGCCATTCCACGGACAGGTCGTAGTCGGGGTCGGCATAACCCCGGCCAGCCTTTCGCGTGATGGGCGCCTTGCGGCCTTCCTTGTAAGCCTCCCAGGCAATCTGCTCGACACGCGAGATGGCTTCTTCTTCGGCCCGAAAGGCCGGGTCCATGAAAGATTGCATAAAGCGTTCATGAAACAAAGTGCGCGACAAAACGGCCGGCGCCTGGCCTTTTCGGATTTCAGTCATGGGGCCAGTTTAAGGAGGCTGCAAGGCCTTGCTACGGGTGATAGGCCTCGTCCTACGCGTTTTTGAGCGGATGTCTGGAAAGGTAAAATATTTTGATAAAAATGCACTTTACCCAGCAAACACCTGCGCATACAGCTATCAAAACAATAGCAATTAAGTTGCAAGTGCCGACTTCAAGGACATCCGGCTTACGAGCTTGAGTGCCTGCTGCACCGGCCTGCCCCGATGCCAGCGCCGCCACTGAATGGCGTGTCACCTCCCGCTTCAGCTAGTGCGGTGTTGCACGCTATCCGGCACATAAAACCGCGTCTTTTTGCCCATGGCGGCGTTGCAAATCCTCGCCATAGTCGAACTATGGCTGCGGTTTCCGCCTTGCCCTGAGCAAAAATCCATCAATTTTATGGGTGCCGTCAAGCATGCAACACTCCACTAGGCCTCAGCCCTGCATCAGATGCCACAACCTCGATGGCGACAGCGGCATCTGCAGCTGGCCGGTCTGCGCCGCCATGCCCCTGCGCGCCAGCGCGTCGGCCACGGCATTGACCACCGTCGGCCCGGCGCCAATGGTGCCGAGCTCGCCCACGCCTTTGACGCCCAGCGGGTTGGTCAAGCAGGGGATGGACTGGTCCATTTCGGTCTTGAAGTCGGGGGCGATGTCGGCCCGCGGCGCGGCATAGTCCATCAGGCTGCCAGTGATGGGCTGGCCGGTTTCGCGGTCATAGACCAGGTGTTCGCACAAGGCCTGGCCCATGCCCTGCACGGCGCCGCCGTCGAGCTGGCCACGCACAATCATCGGGTTGACGACGCGGCCCACGTCGTTGACCGACGCATAGGCCACCACGGCCACGTGGCCGGTCTGCGGGTCGATTTCAACTTCGCAGATGTGGCAGCCATTGGGCCAGGAAGGCCCGGCGACGGCGGAGGTTGAGTCCATAAAAATACGCTGGTCACTCTGGCGTGCTGCCAGCGCAAACAGGTCGATGCTTAAATCGGTCCCGGCCACCGTGAAGCTGCCGTTCGCATACGCGATGTCCTGCTCGGCCGCCTCGAATTCTTGGGCGGCGAGTTGCCTGGCTTTGTCGATGGTGCGCTCCGCACCAATGCGCAGTGCCGAGCCGCCAGTAAACAGCGAGCGCGAGCCGGCGCTGCCAAAACCATCTCCCCGGTCGGTGTCACCCAACACCACCCGGACCTTGTCGATCGGCACGCCAAAGGCATCGACCACCAGCTGCGCCAGCGAGGTGGCAATGCCCTGCCCCATGGCGTTGACGGCCGAGAAGACTTCGATCATGCCGCCAGCGCCTAGCGTGGGAGCCTTGATCTCCAGGGTCACCCGTTCCTCCAGCGCATTGCCGCCGGTCCACTCCAAAAAGGTCGCAATGCCCTGGCCACGCAACAGGCCACGCCGTGCGGAGTCGGCAGCCCGCGCGGCAAAACCCGGCCAGTCGGCCAGCGCCAGGGCCTGGTCCATCACTGACTCGAAGCGGCCGCTGTCGTAGGTCTGGCCCATGGGATTTTTGTAGGGCATTTGCGCCGGCTGGATAAAGTTGCGGCGGCGCAGCGCAACCCGGTCGATACCGGTCTGGCGGGCGGCTTCGTCCATCAGCCGCTCCATCGTGAAGATGGCTTCCGGGCGACCCGCGCCCCGGTAGGCACTGGTGGGCGCGGTGTTGGTGAGCACGGCCTTGAAATGAAAGTCTATGGTCTGGATGTCGTACACACTGGTCTGCACCCAGGGGCCGATCAGCAGCTGGATGGCCGCACCCGCGCCGGTGGCATACGCGCCCACATTGGCCAGCGAGGCCAGACGCAGCGCCAGAATCTTGCCGTCTTCGTCCAGCGCCAGTTCAGCGCGGCTTTGCAGGTCGCGGCCGTGCGTGCTGGAAATAAACTCTTCACTGCGGTCGGCCACCCATTTGACCGGGCGCTGTAGCGCCCGGGCGCAAAAGGCCACGGCAACGTCTTCCGGGTACACGCCCGTCTTCATGCCAAAACCGCCGCCCACGTCGCCGACCAGCACACGCACCTGGTCTTTCGCCATGCCCAGCGCGTCGCAGACCGAGTTGCGCACGCCGGAAGGCATCTGGGTGCTCATGCGGATGGTCAGGCGCTGCGAAGCGTTGTCAAACGCGGCCAGCACCGAGCGCGGCTCCAGGCTCAGCGCAGCCACGCGCTGATTGACGAGGTCCAGCGCCACCACATGGCGGGCCCTGGTGAAAGCTGCGGCGGTAGCGTCGACATTGCCATAGCGCGTTTCAGCGGCGATATTGTCCGGCGCTTCGGGGCAGAGCACCGGGGCGCCGGGAGCCGTCGCGTCTTTCATGTCCACCACCATGGGCAGCTCGTCATAGTCGATGCTGATGGCTTCAGCGGCATCGCGGGCTTGCCGCAGGGTCAGCGCGACCACGGCGGCTACCGCCTCGCCGACAAAACGCACCCGTTCGTGGGCCAGCGCGCGCCGCGGTGGCGTGGCGCAGGGCGAACCGTCGGCGCGTGTGAAGCCGCCTATGCCGGGAATCGACTTGACGCCGGCCGCCACCAGGTCGGCCCCGGTCACCACCTGCAGCACGCCCGGCAGGGCCAGCGCTGCTGCCGAGTCCACCGAAACAATGCGTGCGTGGGGATAGGGAGAGCGCACAAAAAAGAGCTGGGTCTGGCCCGGCAGAGTCACGTCGTCGGTGAACTGGCCGGCACCGGCCAGCAGCGCATCGTCTTCCAGACGGCGGACGGCTTGTCCGCTGCCAAAGCGTGCCGGATTGATCGGAGAGGGTTGGGTTTGAGTCGTCAAAGAATGCCCCTGAATAAGAGCCTCGCAACCGTCCTGGTGGGCTGCGCGGGCCGGAAAATGATAAGAGGCCACTATAAATGGATAAGTGCCCCAGCGCAGTTCAGCCCGTGATGCCCTGTGCTGGCCTGGCACATTGCATTTGGGCTGACAATGGAGCCATGCCTTTACCACCTCCCCCCACCCGCCGTCACAGCAACAAGGCGAATAACGAGCTTTTGTTCAAAGGGGTCTTGTGCGTCTTTATCGGGCTGGCCGTGCTGATCGCCCCCTATTTCATCAAGTCACCAGGCATGCAAGGCACCGTGGCCACCGCCTCACTGGTGGGCTGGTTTGCGCTGGTGCTGGGCTGCGCTTTTATCGGTGTGTATGGACGGCGCCGGTTTGCCGGAAAAACCGGCCCGTCAGGTCCCCTGTAGTTGTTGGCAGACCGCATTTGCTGCGTTTTTAGGGGCCGCTGGCGACCGCTACCCCCGGGCTTTCGATTGGGGCTAGAAAATAAACCGGCAGACACACTGCGTTGTCAGTCACTGAACCCCCGACAGGCCGCTTGCATCCGTTTGCCCCTTCGTGATTTTTTTCAGGAAAGGAGTAACACACCATGAATGGCAGGGTCCTGTTGCCAGCCGGTGC
This sequence comes from Polaromonas sp., assembly GCA_046714915.1. Taxonomy (GTDB): domain Bacteria; phylum Pseudomonadota; class Gammaproteobacteria; order Burkholderiales; family Burkholderiaceae_C; genus Polaromonas. Next base: position 15,472 of record JBKJZS010000551.1, read on the forward strand.
GCCAGGCCCCGGCGTTCGGAAAGCTAAACGCCCCAAAACAGCGGGGCGGACCCATCAGCGGCGCATGGAGCGCCCTGTCACGGTGTTTGCGGCGTATCCGGCTTGTCCGAATTTTCAGGATTCCGGGGTTTGTCGGGCCGCGGAATTTTCTTGAACCGGATCAGGCGGTCGGTTTCAATCCGGTCTTTTTTGACTTGCCGCTCGGCATCCAGCAGCTGCCCCGCGGCCAGCCAGCCAGCGAACTCCTGCGGCGTCTCCAACGTGATGCGGCCCAGGGTGGCGGCGCGAAATTCGTGAATCACGATCTCAGCGGCCTTCTGCAAATTGATGCGGCCTTTGCTGAGCACGGCGCCGCGCTTGCGGCCGATTTCTTCGAGCAGCTGCTCATCGGTGATGCCCGGCGTCACTTCCACCTTGTAACGTGCGACCAACAAGCCGGGGTAGTCCTCGAGCAGGTAGTCGAGCAATTCCAGCGCGACTTCCTCCTCGTTGAAGGCATTGCGGCCAATCGCGCCGCTGGCGGCCAGGTTGTAGCCGCTTTTGGCAACGATGATGCGCGGCCACAACATGCCGGGCGTGTCCCACAGGTAAAAGCCGTCGGCCAGCACAATGCGCTGCTCCAGCTTGGTGATGCCGGCCTCGTCGCCGGTCTTGGTCGCACGTTTGCCGGTCAGGGTGTTGATGAGCGTGGACTTGCCGACGTTGGGAATGCCGCAGATCAGCACCCGCATGGGCTTGACCATGCTGCCGCGCGCGGGCGCCAGCGCATGGCAGGCATCAATCAGGCGCCGGGCCGGCGTGGTTTCGCTGGCGTCGAGCGCGATCGCGCTGGTGCCGGGCAGGCTGTTGTAATGCGCCAGCCAGAGCGGCGTGCGCGCCTGGTCGGCCAGGTCCTGCTTGTTGAGCACCTTCAGCGCGGGCTTGCCGCTGGTGAGCTCGGCGAGCATGGGATTGGCGCTGGAACCGGGCAGGCGCGCGTCGAGCAGCTCGATCACCACATCAATTTCCTTGATGCGTTCGCTGATGGCTTTTTTGGTCAAATGCATGTGACCGGGAAACCACTGGATGGCCATCTTGATGTTCTTTCTTTGCTGCCTGGGGGGCGTCGGGAGGCAATTCGCCCGGCCAGGACGAATTGTGAACCCTCCGTAGCTACGGTACGTTCAGTTAAGCCCTGAACCCAGGATTGTCATTCCGGCCCCCGGATCGGGTCCGGGGCAGGCACTGATCCGGGATCCATGCTTCGCAAGAAGCAGCGTCACTGGAGCGCAGCGATGGATCCCGGCTCGCAGGCCGGGATGACAGCCGGGTCGGCTTGAACGTTTCAGGCCGCATGCGCGAGGCTGCGAATCCCCAGGCGTTCAGGTGATACGTACTGCTGGCGGTAGATTTCAAAAGGCACGGTGTCTGCCGCTTCAATCTTTTTCTGCTCGGCGATCGATTGCCGTGTCAGTTCCTCAAAGGCGGCCTGCTGCGTGGCGGAAAAAGGCAGGCCAAGCAGCGCGTCTTTCGTGCTTGCCGACTGGGCGCGGGCAAAGGCCACGAAAGAATTGCCGTGGTCTTTGGCCATGGCGTCCAGCACCCGGGCCGATGGCAGCGACTCGGGCTGGTGCAGAGCGGCTTCTGCAGCGCGCAATGCGTCGCCGTAGCTGGCGCCTCCCTGAGCCTCATCGAGCGCTGCCGCGATGGGCGCGCATTGGGCGATCAGCTGGGCACCCCACTCCGTCAGCGTGACTTCCTGGCTGGCGCGCTCGAGTTGCAGGCCCGGCTCCCGACCGCGCGCTGCCACACGGTGCTGGTTGCGCGCCAGCGCAGAGATCTCCTGCGGTGTGTCCGGCGGGCTGTCGGTGAGCAGGCAATGCAGCAGAAACACATCGAGAAAACGCATGGTGTCTGCCGCGATACCAACCGGTATGAAAGGGTCGAGGTCCATCAGGCGCACTTCGACATATTCAACACCGCGCTCCCGGAGTGCATGCAGCGGGCGCTCACCCGGAAAGATCACGCGCTTGGGCCGGATCGTGCCGTAGAACTCGTTTTCAATCTGCAGCAGGCTGGTAGCCAGCTGGTTGTAGTCGCCGCCGGGGTTGCGGATACCAACCGCCTCGTAGGGCGGGTAGGGTCGCGTCAAGGCGTCCTGCAAGGACGCGCTGTAACCGTCGAGGTCGTTGTAACTGACCTTGAGCGAAGCCTGCGCGTCGCTCTGATAGCCCAGGCGCCCCATACGCAGCGAGGTACCGTGCGGCATGTACATGGTGTGTTCGGTCAGCGACTGCAACTCGTGCTGGCGGCCGGCGACAAAGCTGGAACACACGGCGGGCGACGCGCCAAACAGGTAGAGCAGCAAAAACGCATGCCGGCGGAAATTGCGGATCAGTCCAAAATACTCCTCGCTGGACAGATCAGGCAGCGACCAGTTGTAGTGAATGCCCGAGATGGTCTGCATGCGCCGGCCATAACGGTGACCCAAGCCCATGCGGTAGACGCTTTTCGCGCGCCCGACGTTGGATGAGCCGTAGCGGCCTAGGGGAATGGTCTCGTCGGTTGGCAGGCCGCAGGGCATGCTGGAGACCCAGAGCATATCGTCGCCCAGCGCCTGCATCGCGCGGTAAGTGAACTGGTGAATCTGCGTGAGTTCGTTCAGCGCCGCGTCAACCCCGTCACTCAGGCCAGGATGCGCGGCGGTGACCAGTTCCAGCTGTGATTCGCTGAAGTCGGTGGTGATGCTGGGGTGCGTCAATGCAGAGCCCAGTGCCGCCGGATGCGGCGTCAGCGCCAGTGCCCCGCCTTGTTGGGCGCGCAGACTTTCTTTTTCAATGCCGCGGCGCATGCCTTTCAGCCTGGCAGGGCTGAGCGCCCGGAGGCGGTCACCCAGAAGCGCGCTTTGGCGCCCGTGCAAGCTGCTCATATCGGTCTTCCCTCTGAATCATTCGTGGCGTGCAAGGTATCACAGGCCGGCCTTGTTTGCAGGCGGCGCGGCCGGCGTCACACCGGGTGCCCGCAGCAAGCACTGCATGCAATTTCTCAGCGCATTAAATCTACTCTGTTTTTGATAGCTGTCTTCGCCCGTCCTGTATGGATAAAAGTCATTTTTGGCTCGTTAAATCTCATCAAAGCCCGATTTTTACTGCTCTGCAGGCGGGCGCGACAGCGGGAAAGCCCTTACGGATGCTCCGCCTAACTCGGGCCGCACGGTCTGGTTTTGCGGGATGCGCCACAAGGCGCAAAAGCACAGACCCAAAAGGGGTTCGACTCCAAAACGGGCGCCTGGGGATCGGAACGCGCAGGGCAGCCGTCAGGCAGGGCATTCTCAGGCCAGCACGCGCAGCAGCCAACGGTTTATGTCGGCAATCTCTTCCATGCACACCGAGTGCTCCATGGCGTACTCGTGCCACTCAACCGGATAGCCCAGCGCCATCAGGGCGTCGCGGGTAGCACTGGCAGCGGCCAGCGGCACGACGCCGTCGCGTTGCCCATGGCCGAGGAAGACGGGCAAGCCGTGGCTGGCTGCGCTGCGCTCTGCCGCCAGCGTGCTGGCCAGCGGCAGATAACCGGACAGGCCCATGATTCCGGCCAACCGTTCCGGGTAACGCAGGCCGGTCATCAGCGCCATCGCGCAGCCTTGCGAAAAACCGGCAAGGACGATGCGGCTGGCGGCAATGCCGCGCGCTGTTTCGCGCGCTATCAGGGTGTTGATCGCGACCTGGGTCTGGCGCAAACCTTTTTCGTCCTGGCGCTGCGTCAGGTCGGCGCCCAGGATGTCGTACCAGGCGGGCATTTGGTAGCCGCCGTTGATGGTGACGGGAATCACCGGCGCATTGGGAAACACAAAACGCACCGGACCAACGGTCGACAGCGAGAGCTCCTGGGCAACTGGAACAAAGTCCCGGCCGTCGGCGCCCAGGCCATGCATCCACAAGACCGTGGCGGTCGGATTGGCGGCGGTTTCGACTTCAATAACTTCAAGGGGCATGTTGTAAGCAGAATGAGGATGACTAAAGCCGAATTGTGCCTGTGGACCACTTCCCTTTCCCAACCGGTCCGTTTTTGGTAGCATTTCCTGTCAGTATTTTCTGATGCGTTCTGGAGACTCTCATGAAACTCCTCATTGCGGCACTTGCTGTGGCAACTTCTTCGCTGGCTTTTGCGCACAACTGCCCGAACGAGATAAAAGCCATCGACGCCAAACTGGCGACCAACCCCAAACTGTCGGCCACCGAGATGAGTCAGGTCATGGCTTTGCGCGCCGAAGGAGAAAAATCTCACAAGGAAGGCAAGCACGACGACTCGATGAAAGCCTTGGGCAGCGCCAAGAAACTGCTTGGCATTTAATTGACGTGCAAGCTTCAAGCACGCGCAGCCCCGGTTTGACTTGCCGCCGCGCCTGAATGACTGCAGACATATGCTCACGCTTTTCAGAAGCAGTTACTGGTCGCCATCACCAAGTTTGACCCCAGGCAGGCTCCTGGCTGCACGCCATTTCGTGGGTGCTTGATGTTGGAGAGACCTGCCCCTATCCCGACATGCCAAACCCGGCCCAGCGCATGTTCGCGATTCGCGATGCCAACATCGCGCACGAGGTGGCCAAGGGCATGGCACCCGTCGATTTTCCGAAAACGCAGCCGTCCGGGTTGTGAAGGGCCCCTCAGGTTGGCATGCTCTCCTGCCTGTTGCTGTCCATGTTTTATTTATCGAGGTGTTCTTCCGATTGTTGGTAACTGACTGGCGCTGACCCGCACCGCATCGGCTGATAGTTGGGTAGGACGTGGCGGCGAAGGGTGCAAGGGGCTGGGCATCCAAAATGCCGCCGGCTGCGTACATGCAGCAGAGGTTGCGGCATGAGGATGGCGCCAATGATGCTGTGCCGCTGTTTTAATATCCGTTCAAATCCATCCCGGTCGGCCTAGGAGGTTCTTTATGAAAACCAGCTCACCGTCCTGCCTTGCTCGACTGAGGTTGCTGATGTCACGTGCTGCCTGGGTGCTGGCCCTGCTAGCCCTTTTGGCGCCTGCCCATGCTGCGGCCCTGACAGCAGCCGACGAAAAAAGCGTGCGCGCCGCAGTGCAGGGACAACTGAGGGCCTTTGCCGCGGACGATGCGAAGAAGGCGTTTTCTTACGCCGCTCCCAATGTGCGCGAGGCGGTCGTCACCGCAGCAGGTTTCATGGCCATGGTACGCAACGCCTACCCGGTGGTTTATCGCCCAGCCTCCGTCGCTTTTCTGAAGCCGGAGGGCAAGGACAATCAGGCGATCCAGCGGGTGCAGATGCAGGATGCCAGCGGCGCCTCGTGGCTGGCTGTTTACAGATTGCAGCGGCAAAAAGACAAATCCTGGCGCATCACCGGCTGTGTGGTGGTGGAAAACAAAGGTCGCATGGTGTGATGGCTTTGCTATGTTTTTCATAGCTTAAACGCCAGTTATCGAGAGGCCAACGCCTCTTTTTTTGCCTTATCCCCATGAAGATAGGCAATGCCAGCTCGTTTTTTTTGGCGCCCCAAGGCCAGGCCAGTCCAAAACCGGCGCCTTGGCTGACAACACAATCGGCCGCCCGCCTGCAC